>JAFAKX010000057.1 GCA_019234945.1 Silvibacterium sp. | reverse complement strand
CTTCTGCAGGTCGATGATGTAAATGCCGTTGCGCTCGCCGAAGATGTACTCCTTCATCCGCGGATCCCAGCGCTTCGTCTGATGCCCGAAGTGGACTCCCGCTTCGAGCAGCTCCTTCATGGTGATCGTGGCCAAACAGCCTCCTTTGTGGATTGCATCCCGGCGGCTACTGTCGCCGAGATTGATTCCCGCTTGGGAAATTTAACTACATAAACTTCAGGGCTCAGAGCTCAGTTATCTGAGCTCTGCAAAACCAACTGAACTCTGTGCTCTGCGCTCTGAAAACTCAAGCAAACTACCGCTTGCTGAACTGGAACCGCTTACGCGCGCCCTTCTGCCCGTACTTCTTGCGCTCCTTGGCGCGAGCATCACGCGAGAGCAGCCCTTCGGACTTCAGCGCCTTGCGCAGTTCGGCATTGAACTCAATCAGCGCGCGGGCAATGCCCATCTTCACCGCATCGGCCTGAGCGCTCACGCCGCCGCCATGGACGGACGTAACCACGTCGAAGGTGGAGGTCAACTCAGTCAGCACCAGCGGACGAACCGCCGACACCCGCTGCTGCTCGGTTACGAAGTACTCCTTGAGCTCGCGGTCGTTAACCTTGAAGTTGCCGCTGCCGGGGCGCAGAAACACGCGAGCGATCGCCGACTTGCGCCGTCCCGTTCCGTAATACTGAACCAAATCTGCCATTCTCTGTCCTGATCTCTTTTCTCGCGTTAATTGATTTCGAGCGGCTGGGGCTTCTGCGCCTGGTGCGGATGCTTGTCGCCGCGATAAACATTCAGCTTGGTCGCCATCTTGCGGCCCAGCTTGGTCTTAGGCAGCATGCCCTTGACCGCTTCCTCAACAATCTTCTCGGGACGCCGCTCGAGCAGCCGCACAAACGACTCCTCGCGCAGTCCGCCCGGAAAGCCGGTGTAGCGCCGATACACCTTCTGCTGGCTCTTCAGCCCGGTCAGGCGCACCTTCTCGGCATTCACAATAACGACGTGGTCGCCCATATCGATGAAGGGCACGTACTTCGGACTTCTCTTGCCGGAGAGCACGCTTGCCACTTCGGTCGCCAGACGGCCCAGCGTCTTGCCGCTGGCATCCACCACGAACCACTTGCGGTCAATCTCGTGCGCGCTCGGAATATATGTAGACATCGCTTTCCCTGTTCTCCTGAGCTATGCTCGCGTAAACATGCAAAAGCTCACGCAAAGCGTCTCCGCGGTTGAAAATTTCTCCGCGGTTCGACTACGTCTGTTCGCGTGAGGCTGGCGCAGGCTTCAAACCAGTCTGGTTCTCTAGGTTAACGGCCCCAGTCAGACGGACGGGCACACGCAGACTGCGCAACCAGTCTAGAATACGGGACTTTTAGGCAGGAGTCAATGAGTTCGAACGCTCAGCCATTTCAGCTTTCCCGGTTCTGAACTATCATTACCGCGCGAGGGACCAATGAATACTTCTCTTCCCATCTATACACTCAATCGTCAGGCGTCCAGCAAAACCGGAACGCTGGGAGAGATGCGGAATCCAGATGGAACCCATCTGTGCTACACGTGTGAACTGCCCTGGCTGAACAATGCACCGGATACAAGTTGTATTCCAACCGGCACATATACCTGTATTCCGCACGACAGTCCTGCTCATCCCAACACCTGGGAATTGCAGAACGTTCCCGGCCGCAATGAAGTCCTCATTCACAACGGCAATGCGGCAGAACAGGACAGCAAAGGCTGTATTCTCGTCGGGAGCACCTTTGGAGAGATCGCCGGATTTCCCGCGGTCCTGAATTCCGTGACCACCCTGAACATGCTCAGAGGGTCCCTGCCCCGGAATTTTGTGCTCGTCATCAGCTAGACCTGTCGCATCGACCGCGAGGTGTGCCGGTTGGTCGCAAACCCAAAAATCTCCCCGGCCGGCACAGTCTTCCATCACCATCCCCCTGCAGAGAGGCCGGCCAGGGAATCACCTTTCGGCAAGCACCGTGGCGAGTGCAATTCGATGCATATGGACCAAAGTCGCGAACCAGACGATAAGAAGTATTACCGACATCATCCAGTACGCCGTGGAACCTGCATGGGCCTGAAGAACGAGAGACAGGGCAAGTGTGACTGCGCATGCTCCAATGAACGTGGCCACAAAGCATGCGCAGCACAGAACAATGGCGCGAGTTGACAACGCGCGCCTGGGAATGACCGCCTGATCCACGGGAACAGGCATAGCTCCTCCTTGACGGTGCGCAGCACTTCAGAGAGTGCACAGCACTTTTATCTGCCTAGTCCGTTTGGCCAGTAGATTAGACCCAATGGCCTAAACTGGCTTCCGGCACAAGCAGGACTCTAGCACTGCCCCGCAATTTGACAAGTCACAAGAGGATCTACGCAGAGAGGCGTACTGTATATGTACTAATCCGAAGGATTAGTACGGCCACTGTTACATTTGCTTCAACAGCGTCTTCCAGCGCGTCCACGCTTCTTCGCGAGCCTTGATGTTTGCGTCGTTGTCCGTGGTGTGCGTGGGGTCTTCACCCGCCCGCATGAAGCCGTGCCCCGCACCCTCGTAGGTCACCGGATCGTACTTCTTGCCGGCTTTTTTCATCCCTTCGGTCGTGTCGGGAATCGTCGCGTCGATGCGTGCGTCGTTCCCGCCGTAGAAGCCATAAACCGGAGCGGTAATCGCGCTCACATCCTTCGGAGGCGGCCCGTAGAACACAAACGCCGCGCTCAGATCATGCCGGTTCGTCGCAAATCGAAACGACTGCCCGCCGCCCCAGCAGAATCCCGTCACTGCCAGCTTGCCATTCACCGCCGGAAGCTTCTTCACATAATCTGCTGTCGCGTTCAGGTCTGCCGTCACGGTGTCCGGATTGAGCCCCGATACCGCCTTCACCGCGTCATCCGTGCTCGCAAACTCGCTCGACCCGCCACCCTTCGGTCCGAGACTTGAAAGCAGGTCCGGCGCGATTGCCACGTATCCCGCCGCGGCCACTTCGTCCGTCACCTCGCGCGCCCAATCCGTCAGTCCGAAAATTTCATGGATCACCAGAACCGCGGGCGCCTTCGACTTCACCTCCGGATACACCACAAACGCGTGCACCGTCCGGTTGCCGTACTTGATGTCGACCCACTCATGGTGCCGCGGCGATTGGTCCAGCCGCGGCTTGGCCCACTCCTGGGCTCGGGCACATGTTGACGCGAAAAAAGCACAGCACAACAAAGCGAAGGTTGCCAGGGATAGCTTTTTCATAGGTAGGTACACTCCAGTTCGAATTGTCAGTCTTTCGATGCCTCGGGCGGGCTTTTTTCCTGCGGTTTGACTGTGTTGCGAATCACCATGATCTTATTCAGCATGTCAAACCAAAACGAAGCCCCCAGCGACAATGCTCCGGCCGTGATAAGCCAGCCGACCAAAGTGATCAGCGCGTTGAAGCTCATCCCTCGCCAATCTTTCCTCCACCACGTCTCATAATCGGCTGGTCGGTGCTGCCAGCCAACCGGAAATAGATATTTGGCCGATATGTCGTGAAAGGCCTGCACGGAAGACCTCAAATCCGAGGCTAACTCTGCTTCCGACTTCTTTTGGCCGTCTGAATTCGCCTGTCCTGCCGCCGCCGCGCCAGTGGTGGTGCCCTCTGGATTTGTTTCGCCCGAAGTCTGGCCCCCGGGATCTGCTGCATCCTTGCCGGGTGCGGCCTTGACGGGCTGTTCTGCGGCCGCCGTGGACTGATGCCTGTTCCAGTAATCCGTCGCGGCACTCGCCATTCCGGATCGCACATCGCGATCGACCCACAGCACATGCGCAATATGTATTGAGTTCACGTTGAAGGCAAAGGCAAGCACAAATCCTACGGTCAGCAATACGCGCTGCGTGTACCGCTTGTACCAGCCCGCCACGCGATCCATCGCGTCGTTGTACCAGTTCTCGAGATTCTTCTGGAATTTCTGAAGCCTCTCCTCGTCGGTGCTCCCATCGTTCTTCGCATCTGCCAGCAGCGTCAGCAGCGCTTGCACAGCTTTATTGTCTCCAAACTGCTGGTGGTGGCTGGAGAGAAACGCCTCGATATTTTTGATCGGAAGCTTGCCGTTGAATTTGTCTTTATTCAGGATGTCGAGCATCGCCAGAGCAAAAGTCCGTGCCGGGATATAGGACGGCAGCAGAAGCCGATTCTTGATCCCCGCAACCGTGCCGCCGGAAGCCATTCCGACGAACTTTTGCAGCCAAAGGCGCAGTCTCGTCCACTTTCCCAGCGGGCTATTATCGTTTAAATCCCGTTCCGGATCGGGGTAAAGCCCGCGGATCAGCCCGTGATCGTAGATGTTATCGACCAGCTTGGCGCCTGCCTCGATTGAGTTGCCCGAGAACAGGCTCTTGAGTCCACGCTCGAGGTTCGCTGCCCTCGACTGCACGATGCTCGCCAGAATTTCGTTGATGCCCGATGCAACCAGGCTGAGCAGCAGGTAGATGAACACCATGCTTACAGCAACATCGAGAATGAATGATCCGAACATCCAGCTCCCTGTCGAGGGGCCAGCATAGGGTCACGGGCAAACCCTGTCAATCCAATTCTTTCCCGTTGAATGAGATGCCGTCGGCACGGGCGCCTCAAAACACAACGGGAGGAGCGTCATTCGCTCCTCCCGTAGCTAACGAGAGATTCAACCTCAGCAGAGTTAATTTGTCTGGGCTGGCGGCTGCGTCTTGGGTTTAGGCAGCGGCACCTGCTGCGCATTCACCGGAGTCATCTGCGGTCCCTCGTAGCCCGTCAGGTTGCTCATCCCGGCCAGTTGCTGCTCCTGCACTTCCAGCGGACGCTGCATCACCATTACCACCGTCGAGCCTTCGGGGAAGACAATGTCGTCCCCACGCTTCATCATCACCCCCACCAAACCCGCCGCAGCTCCTACGCCTGCCCCGACCCCGGCGCCAAGGCCCGGTGAATCCGCAGCCCAACCCGCCAGCCCCCCAACGCCCGCTCCCATGACGGTTGTGCCAGCAATCGTCTTGGCGTCCTTACCCTTGGTGCCATCGGCCTGAATCAGGCCTTCTTTGTCCTGCACATGGGCTCCGCTCGTGCCCGAAACCTGGTCCACGGCGCCCGGCAGCGCAATCACCACACCATTTGGAAATACCATCGATACAAAGTGCATCATCAGCTCCGCGCGCCCCTTTACCTTTCCTGCGCGCTGCAAGCCGTCCACGTAACCCTGCACAAACACGCCGGCGGGAATCACCACTCTGCCGCCCACAATCACCGGGAAGCTGGTCGCGAGGTAGACCGCATCGCCAGGCCGGGCCGTCTTGGTGGTCAGGGCGTTGCGCAGCGTAAGAGGAATCTTTGTTCCTGCCGGAACCACAAAAACATTTTGACCGGGACTGGATGTGGATGCGGCTGGAGCTGCCTGCGGTGTGGCGGGCGGCTCAGGAACCGGCGTCGGCTGCTGCGGTTGGGCGCCAATCACGCCGGCCGTCGACAGCGAGAAGCCGAGCAGAAGAGAAGTAACAGTGCGAAGATCCATTCCAGTTATCTCCAGTACGTACGCAAAGACTTAAGAAATCAGAGCAAAACCGCTTTCGCGGTGCTCATTGCTGTTCTCCCCGAGTGAACCGTGCGGATTCACGCCTCGGCCTGAACCCACGAACAATTCTGTCACTCGCTCGCGAAAATGACTCTGCCTCTTTTGTCTTGAGTAACCTGACGCTTTAGTACCAGCCTGTGGAGTTACCTTGCGCGTTTACGCCGCCTTCGCAAGGCTCTCGATCAAAGCGTCCCTGCGGCGCATCGCCATCCGGTCCGCGCTCGCCAGTACCCGAAGCCACACCGCAATGGATCCCGCTGCCAGCGCCAGAAACACCCACGCGGCCAGATCCACCTGGCCTGAGTGGCTCAGCCAGAAATACACCCCTGCGCCCACCACGATAATGACAAGCTGGATCAGCAGGCTCAGCAGGCCATTCCCTGCTGCTCCCTGCTCGCGGCTGAGGCGCGTCAGCGTCATGCGATAGCCCATGTTGATCGAGAGCAGATTTCCCGCAGCCAGTTGTAGCGGCAGCGCGAACAGCAGCCAGCACGCCGTAAGCGACAACATCTGCCCGTCGGGCATGCCAAACCGCGACACCACAATGCCGACTACCACCGCCAGTTCGAACAGGAACAGCAAGAACTGCACCAGGTTCTTCGCCAGCATCACCGTTCTCAAGGGCGTGGGAGACATGAAGTAGAGCTGGATCCCCGCGCCTTCCCCGCCCAGGCTGTTGTAGACCAGCCGCGTCAATCCGAGAAATCCGTATGCCGCGCCAAGCGGCAGCGCAAACCGCTCGACTCCGCCCGTGTGCCCTCCCCGCCCCAGCACAAACAGCATGATCAGCGGAGCCAGCAGGCTATACAGCATTACCCCGCTGCGCCCGAGGTAGCGGAACTCCTTTTCGACTACCGCCCCGATCGGGCCGCCCAGGTCCCCGAGCAGATCGAAGCCGCGCTTTCGCTCTTCCTGCTTCGACGTAACGCGAGGCGCTTCCCCCAGGCTCTCTCCGCGATACTCCGCGCGCAGCCTGATCCCAAGCACCGATCCCGCAGCCAGCCCGTACAGCGCCACCCCCGCTAGAAGAACCGCTGCCACCCCTGCATTTCCTTTGTACGCTGCCTCGACCGCTCGCGCAGCCAATCCCGGCGGCAGCGCCCGCTGCACGTTCTCCGCTGTTCGCGCCGCGTGCCGCATCGTCGCTATCGTATTGCGCGAGGGCTGCCCATGCGGCCCATATAGCGCGGGATTCAGCAACTGCGCCCCCAACAGCAGAAACAGAAACACCAGCCCCAGTACTTCCCGTGTTCGCCGCTGCGCCAGCCACCGGTCGACCCATGCGAAGATCATCCGCGTAAGCAGAACGTTGAACGCGGCGAACAACAGCGCCGCTGCGGCTGCCCATCCCGCCAGCGCCGGCCGCGCGGACGCAATCCCCGTCCAGATACCCGCCAGGCAGAACCCTCCCAGGATCGACGATGTGTCGAACAGGCCGAAGATAAGATATTCGAGGACATACGACCCGAAGCTCACCGGAAAGCGCAGCAACAGACTCAGGTCTACCGGCTCCTGGAATGACACCATCACAACCGGCGTCACCTGCCACAGCATCATTACCGCCCAGAGGAACACCGGCAATATCCGCAACTGGTTATCACGCACGATCGAATACGCGCCCGCTCCCAGCCCGGCCGCCATCATCAGGCCCACCAGCGAGAAGAACACGACGCGAATGATCCGCGCCGCCAGGTTCAACTTTCCGCCGCTCAGCCTAAGTGAGTTGAGCAGCATCTGCAGGCGCATGCGAGCGAGAGCCGCGTACTGCGCCCGCGCAAGGGGTGAGGTCATCGAAGCCCCGCTTCTCACAACCACGACAACTCCTGCGCCGGCTCGCCAGCTCCCGCTCCGACAACATTGAGGAAGATTTCCTCCAGCGTCAGCTTCTCTTCCGCCTCTCCCGACTCTCCAAGCGAGGTGGCAACCCCGGCGCGCAGTTCTTCCAGTGACCCATTCGCCACCAGACGTCCTTTGTGAATAATCGCCACGTGGCTGCACAGCCGCTCAACAATCTCCAGCACATGCGACGTAAGAAAGATCGTTGCTCCGCGATGGATCATGCCCTGCAGCATCGCCTTCAGCGTGCCGGCCGCGATCGCATCCACGCCTTCAAAGGGCTCATCCAGAAACAGCACCTTCGGCCCGTGAATCACCGCTGCAGCCAGCGCCAGCTTCTTCTGCATGCCGTGCGAGTAATCGGCGATCAGCTTCTTCGGCTCATTGGCAAGGTTCATGAACTCCAGCAGCTCTTCGGTTCTCCGGTTGGCAGTCTCGCGGTCAAGTCCATACATGCGCCCCACAAACCGCAGATACTCCGACCCGGTCAGCCTGTTCAGCAGCGCCATGCCCTCGGGAACCACGCCCATCTGCCGCTTCAGATCCAGCGACGACGCCGTAAACCTCTGCCCCAGAATCTCGATCTCGCCCGAGGTGGGTTCCAGTAGCCCGGTAAGCATCTTGATCGTCGTCGACTTCCCTGCCCCGTTCGGCCCCAGGAAGCCGAAGAACTGCCCCGGCGCCACACTGAGTGTCACATCATCAACCGCTGTAAAGTCACCAAACCGCCGCGTGAGCCCGCGCGTGGAAATTGCTGGAGAACCCATTGCTCGCAGCATAAAAGGAAAGCGAGCCGAAACCAAATGACCTGAGTTTCCTCGGAAAGCCTTTCTGTATCCGACACGACTGAGCACAAACCCGAGGGCGCGTGGTCTATGTATCAGGTTGTGTTGGACACAAACGTGCTCGTGGCTGCCCTGCGCTCCAAACGTGGCGCTTCCCATCGACTACTCGGCTTGCTGGGAGATGGCCGCTGGCGACCGAACGTAACCGTTGCCGTCGTTTTGGAGTACGAAGCCGTTCTCAAGCGCGATTGCCATCTGTTTGACCTGACGGAACACGACATCGACGACATTGTGGACGCGATATGTTCTCAGGCCGGATTACACCGGATGTATTTTCTCTGGAGGCCCATCGCGTCAGACCCGAATGATGACCTGATATTAGAGGCTGCCATCGCGAGCCATAGTGACTTCATAATTACGTTCAACGCGCGGCACTTCCCTGACTCCGAGCGATTCGGAATCCGGTGTCTGACGCCAAAGGAATTCCTTATACTGGTCAAGGAGCTGCCATGAAGAGCGTTCAACTGCCTGATGATGTTTACCAGCGTGCCGCCGAACTGGCCGAGTCCGATCACGTTTCTGTTGACAGGCTCGTCGCGGCGCTCGTGAGCGAAGGAGTTGAGGATTGGGCACGCGTGCAGGCGCGCGCCGCACGCGGCTCCGTTCAAAAACTCGCGGACGTTCTGTCGAAGGTGCGAGATATTCCAGCGGAAACAGGCGACCAGCTCTAGTATTGATCGCTGATCGCTGAACCCCTGCTCCTAGGTCTCTAATACGACCCTGAACCTCGCCTTCCCGCTCATCATCCTCTCAAAGGCCTCGGGAGCCTTATCCAGCGGATACTTCTCGATCATCGCCTTGACTCCGAAGAGGGAGCTGAATTTCAGTGTGTCTTCAGAGTCAATAGAAGTCCCACTCGGCCACCCCACCACCCCACGCTTTGCCATGATTAGCGGAAGTGCAGGAACCTTCAACGCATCGCCCGGCACACCCAGAATTACCAGCTTGCCCTGATGGCCCAGCCCCCCAATCGTCGCCGACATTGCGTCGGCATCGGTTACCGTGGCGATAATTGTCCGGGCACCACCTAGCTTCTGTAGCTCCGCCGAGACATCCTGTGTCGCATTGTCGATGTAATGATGCGCGCCCAGCTCATGCGCGAACTGCGCTTTATCCGCGCCGCGCGCAATCGCCACCGTGGTATACCCCATCTTCGCCGCGTACTGCACGCCCAGATGCCCCAAACCACCTATGCCGAGAATCGCCACCACATCCGGAGGCCGGGCCCCGCTGTTGCGGATCGCATTGAATGTCGTGATGCCCGCGCACAGCAGCGGACCCGCATCCGCGCC
>JAFAKX010000126.1 GCA_019234945.1 Silvibacterium sp. | reverse complement strand
GGAGCTGAAGGCACCCTCGGCATCATCACCGAATTGACACTCCGGCTGCATGCTCTGCCCGAGGCCCTTGCGGTTGTACGGTGCGCGTTCGCGACTATCAATGGCGCAGTAGAAACGGCCAGCGAAGTCATCCAACTTGGACTTTCTCCGGCACGTATCGAGTTCATGGACGACAAACTTGTTCGCGCCATCAACCGCTATTCGCATACCGAACTGCTGATCGCCCCCACACTGCTCTTCGAGTTTCACGATATAAGCGAAGCTGCGTTGGCAGAGACCGCCAGTTTCGCCGAGCGCCTCTGCGTCGCACACGACGCGCTCAACTTCGCGTGGGAAACCAGCCCCGAGGGCCGAGATCGTCTCTGGAAGGCCCGGCACGATGCTTATTACGCAACACGCGCCCTCCGCCCCGGGTCCTTAGTTCTCACGACCGACGTATGCGTACCGATTTCTCGCTTGGCCGAGTGCGTCGTGGCCGCTCGGGCGGAGATCGATTCGAGTTCGTTCGAGGCCACTATCGTGGGACACGTGGGGGATGGCAACTTCCATGTCCTTTGTCTGTACGCTCCCGAACAGGCCGCCGAAGTCGAGGGTTTCGCCGCGCGCCTCGTCGAGCTCGCTCTGTCAATGAACGGAACGTGCACGGGTGAACATGGTATTGGTGTGGGGAAGATGAAATACCTTGAAGCAGAACACGGCGATGCGATCGATGTAATGAGAAGTCTCAAGCGCTCTCTCGATCCCGATAACCGGATGAATCCCGGTAAGGTGGTCCGTCTCGAATGAACTGTCGCCCCGGCGGGATGATCGTCCCGCGCCACTGGCCATCTCCCATGCCCGGACTCTGCCTATGTGGATCTGAGCACGCGGTGGCAGCTAATTCCGTGATCACCGCCCCATTTCGCCGACAGATAAAGAAGGACTGACAACCGTCTTGCTGGTGCAAAGCAGTTCTGGGTGCTGAAGTCAATACAAAAGTGAATCGGCTCCATGACTTGGGTAATCTGTTCGTTTTCGAAACAGATTGTTACCGTTTGGACCAACACACCAAACCACAACAATTGTTCAACGGCCCCAAGGAACGCTCGGGATCGCGATTGCAAACGAAATCGCGCTCTTAGGTGACACCAGGGCCGCTTTCTTTTGGATCCTCACACTTGCCGGAGTAGCCTGAATCGGCGCCACAGCTGACCGTGCGGAAGAGACCCATCGTTGCGGGCAACCGGCAGTACCGTGAGCAGTTGTCGATGAGAGCAGTCTTATGCCCATGATCTTCTTCTACGAGGGCCAGAGTGAGATCAATTCCCGCGGTTATGTAAATCGAACCGTCACGCAAATAGATCGCATCAGGGTTGACATTCACCTTGGGGAACTCGCGCGCCAGGCGATCGCAGAACCGCCAGTGAGTACCCGCACGCTTGCCATCCAGGATGCCGGCAGCGGCAAGAGCAAATGCGCCGGTACAAATGGAGGCTACGCACCGCGACCGACCCGCCGATTCGGCGATCCAGTGAAGATAGGCCTTGTCATGAACGGCGCCTTCGGCCCCGGGGCCGCCCGCGATGACCAGAATGTCAATAGCACCTGTGACTTCTTCTATCGGAATAGCACCGTCGAGACTCACGCCTCGGCTTGTTGCGAGAACGCGCAATCGATCCACCCGGTGCGGCGATCTCAATTTTCAAGAATGACCCGTTCTTCATCCCTTCTGGCGCCGAAGCCTATCGAAAAGACCTGCCGAACGCGCAAGTCCGATTCCTGGATACGGGACATTTTGCAACCGAGACACACTCCGCGGAAATCGCTGCTGCCATCAAAGAGTTTCTGGAGGCGAACGGTATTCCTGGCCCGCCTCTGTTCTTCGACGTGTAATCGAGAGGAGGGATGGCCCGGTCGTCCTTGTCGGGCAAAACTCAGGCCGAATACTTATCCCGGCATTCCCAGGGCTGCGACAATACGCGTGGCGGTTTCGTCAGGGTTAAGTCGGTTTACGTGAATCGCTTCATGAACGACTACCTTGATTCGAGCGAACGGCGTGGGATGCTTCTTGCAATCCCAACTTCGAACACGGATGAAGCGGGATGGGGAAATGGATATCGGCACGATCGGCACTCCGCTTTGCAGTGCGATGTGAAGAACGCCTTTTTTCAAGACTCGGGCCGGACCTTTGGGTCCATCGGGAGAAATGGTTGTCGACCATCCACTTCGAACGAGTTTGGCCACTTCGTTGACGGCCTGCTTTCCTTCAATTCCCGAGGAGCCTAGGAACAGGCGCTTCAAACCCATTAACCGGAAGAGGCAGTGAAGAGGCTTCATATACGCGGCTGGGTGGCTAATCATAGCGTGAGCCGTTCGGAAACGGAGGAATACCACGGGGTAGGACCACCAGCTTTCGTGCCAGATGCAAAAGATGGAGTGCTGGGAAAGATCGCGGTTTCCTGGTCCCTCGATCGAGATCCGGGACGTAACGCGACACACTGCGTAGTACACATACAGGACCGCGCCGATCAGCCATGCCGTTGCGACATAGATCGGACGTAGGAGAGGCGGAATGTTGTCAACGCGTAGGCCGGGAGCCTTTTGCCCGGCTTCTTTCTGATGGCGCTGATTCTGCGAACGTGTCGTATAGGTGCAAGATTGAGTCACAGACCACTCCTTCGTTTTTTTCTGAACCTTGCGATAATGTTGGATATCTTGTCGAGACAGCATCTAGCCTGGCGTCAACACCGCGCTGTGTTGGTCGGCATCATGAATCCGACATGCCCAATTTCGGTATCGGTCACGCAGTTCTGACTTCCGAAGCTTCCCCGTAGACGTATGGGGAAGCTCGTCAACAAAGACATATCCGTCCGGTAGTTGCCATTTCGCGAAGGTTTTCAGCAGCAGCGCCCGCAAATCTTCTTCGCTGACCTTGGCGCCTTCTTTGAGAACGATGAGAGCCAGGGGCCGCTCTTGCCATTTGGGATGGGGCACAGCGACAACCGCCGCTTCAACAACGGAAGAATGAGCTACCAGTGCGTTCTCCACGTCTACCGAACTGATCCATTCCCCGCCGGATTTGATCAGGTCCTTGGCACGGTCGGTTATCTTGACTGAGCCTGCGCCATCAATCGTTGCTACGTCACCGGTTCGAAGCCAGCCATCGTAGGTCCACTTGGTGCTCTCATCCGGCATTTTGAAGTAGCTGGCTGTAACAAAGGGTCCTTTGACTTGTACTTCGCCCGGAGTAGTTCCGTCCCATGGCACTTCACCGGAATCGTCTGTCGCGCGAAGGTCGAGGAATGGCACGGGAATTCCCTGTCGGGCACGGAGTTCGTATCTACTATCGTCGGTACTTGCCGCAATGCGAGGATGCAGATTGCTCACCGTTGCGATGGGCGCCGTTTCAGTGAGTCCCCAGGCCTGTATGACTTGTACGCCGAAGCGGTCCAAGCGGCGGAACAGCACTTCGGGACATGCGGAACCTCCCACCACGATCCGCAGCCGAGGATCGAGCGGCCAGCGCTGCGGCTCTTTCTCCAAGGCACTGGCCACGGAGAGCCATACCGTCGGTACAGCGCCGGTGAGGGTGACGCGCTCGGTGGAAAGAAGCTCGAGCAGCGATTCCGGCTGCAGGTTCGGCCCCGGCAAAACGAGCTTACTGCCGTTCATCACTGCAGCGAACGGAAATCCCCATGCATTTGCATGAAACATGGACATCGCCGCAAGAATGGTGTCTTTTCGCGAGATCGAGAAATTGTCCGGAAGCGAAATGGAATAGGAGTGCAGCGCGATCGCACGATGGGAATAGACCACACCCTTCGGCTTTCCAGTCGTGCCTGACGTGTAGCACATGCTGATACCGTCGTTCTCATCGAGATTGGGATAGACGGGATCAGCGTCGCTCTGTTGGATTATTGCTTCGTAGTCTTCATAGCTGCAAGGAATAGGAATCCCGCTGAAAGGAAAGACGATTACGCGTTCAAGGTTCACTCGATGGCGAATCTTTTCGAAGACAGGCAGCAGGACATCGTCGACAAGAAGAATGCGATCTTCAGCGTCGTTGATGATGTAGGCCAGCTCGTCGGAATGAAGACGGAGGTTAAGCGTGTGAACTATGCCACCGATGACAGGAATCGCGAAGTAGGCCTCAAGGTGCGCGTAGTGATTCCACATGAGCGTAGCTACGCGGTCCCCGGGACGGATGCCGGACCTTTGAAGTGCAGCAGCTAACGCCCTGGCGCGGGTGTGCCACTCACGATAGGTATATCGGTGAATCGAACTGTCCGGGCGGCGCGAAACAATTTCTACGTCCGGGAACAGCTTGCCTGCGCGCTCGAACAGGGATGTCAAAATAAGTGGGTATTGCATCATTGTTGCTCTCATCGAAATGCCCCCAGGTGGCAGAGTTCGCCGGATTGAAACGGGGCAGATCTTCGCCGGTCGCAGGCATCCCCGGTGCTTTGTCGATCCTGAATCACCGTTGCGTAAGCTTTCGGCTCCTCGTTGGGAGACCTGCGAAGGCAATTCACAAATTGTGTGTTCGGTACCAGGTCAAAGCTGATTTCATCCTTCTTGTTCTGCGCGGCGGGAGAGAGGATTCCGCCAATGGCAGTGGACAAGGCCAGCAACATTGCCCCTGTGGCGAATGAATTGCCATACCGCGCAAACGTCCTGTTTCTCATTGCATTCTCCTGAAATAGAATGGGAACCGGACACAGCACGTCCGGAACCGGTTTGCCCTCTTCAGAAGAGGGAGGTTTCACGCAGACAGGTCGTGGAAGGCGGTATCAACATACGGAGGAGGGGTACTTAGGCTGGAACCGTTCGGACCGTTCACTGCCTGACCTCTGATAAGGACCGGCGATGTGGCGACTCTAGCTAACAGGGCGTGGAGAGTCCTCAAACGAGCGGAAGAAATTTCCAAGGAATTTCTAAAGAAACTGCAAATGAAGCTAAGTGCCGTGGGGGCAGCTAGTTGTACGAATTCTGCAGATTTCGATTCGATCCCGAAAATCACTTGCTGGAGCGTGATGGCAGTCCGGTCTCGCTCACTCCTAAGGCCTTCGAGATTCTCCTGGTTCTGGTCCAGAACGGGAGCAAGCTGACAACCAAAGAAGAACTGATGCGGAGAGTTTGGCCCGACAGCTTTGTTGAAGAGGCCAACCTTACCGTGAACGTCTCTGCGCTGCGCAGGCAGCTTGGAGAGACGCCTGATGGTCAAAGATATATCGAAACGGTTCCAAAGAAGGGCTACCGGTTTGCGGTTCCGATAACCCGGATAGAAGCCAACGGCACCGAGGGTGGCCGGGCCAGCCCAGCGGTCGAGCCGGTTTCGGCGACTCCGGCGCGCGCTGATGATGTTTCGGCTGGCAACCCAGTTCCGGCATTAACCGCTCCCGCGAAGCCCCGGTCCCGACGGAGCATCCTGTTCCTTGGGCTGATCACGTTGGCCTTGGCCAGCTTCGGGTATATGGCTTATCGGTACCGGACTATTACCCGCCGATTGCCTCATCCGCCACGCAGCCTCGCGGTACTGCCGTTCCAGAACCTGCAGCATGACCCGAATACAGATTTTCTCGGCTACTCTCTTGCAGACGCTGTGATCACTAAACTCGGTTACGTCAGCGAGTTGTCCGTTCGTCCATCGTATGCCGTTCAGAAATATCGATCCCAGGCCATCGATATCCGGAAGGTCGCTGCGGATCTGAATGTAGACACGCTGCTGACCGGGACTTTCCTTCGCGACGGCAACGATCTGCGAATCGGTTATCAGTTGATCGACGTGAAGACCGAGAACCTGCTCTGGAAGGGCGCTTTCGATTTGAAGTACGACAAGCTGCTGACGGTGCAGGATACCGTTGCGAGCCAGGTGATTAGAGGACTGGAATTGACGCTTTCTCCGTTCGAGGAGGGCCGGCTGAAAGCCGACGAGTCGGTGAGTCCGGCAGCTTATGAATGTTACCTGCGCGGCATTGATCTCTACTCCAAAGGCGATTTCCCTATGGCGGTAAAGATGCTGGAGAAGTCGACCGAACTCGCGCCACGTTACGCCCCGGCCTGGGCGAACCTCGGCAAAGCGTACACAGCAAATGCTTCGTTCGATCTAGGCGGCACAGAGCACTACCGCAAAGCACAAAGCGCGTTTGAGCGGGCGCTCGCAATTCAACCTGATGAACTCGATGCGCAGATTTACATGGCCAACATGCTCACGGACACGGGCCGGGTGGAACAGGCCGTGCCATTGCTGCGACAAGCATTAAAAACAAATCCCAATAAGACAGAGGTTCATTGGGAACTCGGCTATGCGTATCGATTTGCCGGAATGTTGAGGGAGTCCATTTCAGAAGGCGAGGTGGCGCGCCAGATTGATCCGGGCGTCAAGATCAACAGCTCTGCAATGAATGCCTATCTTTACCTTGGAGACTACGATCGCTTCCTCGAAAGTCTTCCCCGGACCGACGACGTGGCGTTCATCGTCTTCTATCGCGGCTTCGGCGAATACTACAAGAAGAATTGGCAAGAGGCTGAGAAAAACTTTGATCACGCTTATGAGCTTGACCCCTCGGTGCTTCAGGCCATCGTCGGAAAGGCCTTCAGTTTTGGGCTGAAAGGGCAGAAGCAGGAAGGGGTCGCGATCCTGCAGGCGCTGGAAAAGACGGTCAAAGAGCGAGGTGTGATGGATCCGGAAGCGATCTACAAGATTGCACAGGCTTACGCGCAATTGGGAGACAAGGCGGCAGCCCTTCGCGTTCTCCGCCACAGCGTAGAGACGGGATTCTTTCCCTATCCGTATTTCGCAAATGACCCGCTACTCGATGTGCTTCGCAAAGAAGCTGACTTTCCTTCATTGTTGAATGCCGCCCGCCAACGGCATGAAAGCTTCAAGAGCAGGTTCTTTTAGGTGACGATATGTCTTTATATCGTTTCTGGTGACGATGGCCTCACTCTAACCTCTCCTAAGAACCGGAAGCATCGCCTGGTGTAAAGAGGAAGATATCAGGATTAACTGTTCCAAGTATGCTTGAGCAATGGAGGCGAATACCAAGAAGCATGCGAATCTTCAGCGTGAGCATCTCGGAAATCCGGCATCAGCGCCCAAAAGACGGGGAGTGCGGAATGCCGGGCTGAGTTTCAGCCTGTTCATGTGCCCGGCGCATCTGCACGATCTTCTTCATCCACACCGGATGGTCGTAAGAGAGCGTCGCCGCTAACTCAAGCGATTCGTTATCACCTTGCGCGATGAGACCGTTCACATATTCTTGGAGACTGACATGGCTCCACGGCGATATGGCGCGCTGATCGCTTTCGGTGAAGTACCAGCGACCGAACCGGATCCAGGGATCGCTGGAATTTGAGCCCAGGAGATCCTGACGAAGTTGGCGGATGCGCGGTAGGTCGGGCGCACGATCCTGGTTATATTTCACCTGTGTCGAAGCGAAATCGGCCAACTCGGCGACCCAGGCGGGAGCCGGAGTGAGAGGCGGAAGGTCCATTACTTGAACGGTTGAGTCCACAGCCACCAGCAGACTCTCGCCATCCGGACTGAAGGCGATGCTTGATAGGCAATTCCTGGCGCGGAGTGGCATGTGAAGCTTCTCGCCAGTGCTGGCGTCCCAAAGATACGCGCTATGGTCGCGTCCTACGGTGGCCACCACGGAGCCGTCCGGGCTGAGCGCTCCCTTCAGGACGGCATCGGCGTGTTGAAGCGGAGGAGTAAGCGGCTGTCCGGTGCTGGCGTCCCACACACGCGCAGTATGATCCCATGAGACTGTGAGGACACGCGAACCATCCTGACTGAAGGAAGCAGCATCGATTGAGAAGCCGTGATGAAACGGATCGCCGACCGGCACTCCAGTCTTTGCATTCCAGATACGGGCAGTATGATCGGCAGAGGCGGTAAGCACTCGCGTACCATCCGGGCTGAAAACAGCGGTGAAGATAATGTTGTTCTGGCGGATGGGCTTCTTTAGAATGCGGGCGCCGCTTTTGGGATCCAACAGATCGGCAATGTCATCTCCCGTTGCTGTCAGCAGCTGCGAACCGTCCGGGCTGAAACGGACGGAATAAACCGCCTCATGGTAAACGATGGGTGGAGAAAGAGGTGCACCCGTCGATGCGTTCCATGTGCGCGCGTGGCCGTCGTCAGCTCCGGTAGCCACTATGCTCCCATCGGGACTGAATCCTACGGTGAGCACCGCGCCGTTCATCTGCAACCGGGCTCCGATGGGTTTGCCTGTCGCGGCTTCCCAGATCCGTGCAGTCTTGTCTTCTGAGCCGGTGACAATACGCTTCCCATCCGGGCTAAAGCCGCCAGTGAGTACCGAATCCTGGTGATGCATGGGCGGAACAAGCATCTGCCCGGTGCGGGCATCCCATAGCCGTGCCGTTCCGTCGGCGGAAGTTGTCAGTATCTTCGTTCCGTCCGGGCTGTAAGCCGCAAAAAGGACTGCGTCCGTATGTCCGCGCAGAATGAGCCTGCCATTCGTGCGCTGTTCCGTCAGCAGTTGAAACGCAAGGCCAGCGGCGGGATTCCCGGCAGGCTGAAGGCGCAAGCTCTGGGCTAGTTCACGCAGGGCTTCTGCCCTGCTTCCATCGCTGGCGAGGTTTTCCGCTATCAGATAGTCGACATAGGCCGCACCAGGAGACGGAGACGGGGCGGCGGGGTCATGCTGTAGAGGTGCAGCGGCGGACACGGATTGCAGGAGACCGCATATCAGGGCTGCAACGGACTCGCCCCAAGATGGCCTTCGACAAGAGCGCATGCTAGCTATGGAAAGCGACATTTACGAGTCCTCTCGTTTGCTTCAATAAGTATCCAAGTCTGCCATCGAGAACGAGACGGCAGACCTGGATGAGTCCAGCATCATTGCTGAGGAGTTATTGGTAAATTTCGATGCCACTCACCTTTGGCTGATCAGCCGCACCATTGGAGAAGGTTACGGTGATCTGTCCGTTGGCATCGGCGGTAGCAGTGAATTGCTCGACAAGGGCGGTATTCGGCGCCCCTGCAGTGGCTACTATGTCAAAGTTCTGCAAGACAGGAGTGTTGTTAATCGTGACGTTGAAAACGCGCTGCCCCGCACGGGTGAAGTAGAACTCATTGAAATGCAGCCGGACAAGGTACTGCGTTCCTGCATGCAGGTTCGGGAAAACATAGCTGAAGTTGCCGCCATTGTGTTCGGTTGTGTAGACAGCTGCAAGCGCCGGGCTGACGACTGCCCCCGTGTTTACCGTGTTACCGCCGCCAGATTGCCCGCCGCCGGTTGAGAACTCATCCGCGGCGAAGGGAGGTACGGCCGGCCCGCCAGCATTGACCTGGTAGACGGCCGCGCCGGTAACAGGCGCTCCCGGAATTGCGCTGACTTCGTTGGATGCGCTCGAGTTGCCCCCGCTCGTGACCGCGGAGACCGTGTAGTAATACGTGGCCTGATTTGTAACTGTGGTGTCAATGAAGCTGGGACTGGTCAGGCCCGAGGCGATTGGTTGGGCAGCCTCCTGCCCGGCAGCCGAACCACGATACACGTTATAGGTGATGGAAACCACGTTCTCCGGGTTCCAGGTAAGCGCGACCTGTCCGAGTCCGGGCGTAGCGAAGAGCCCGGTTATGGGTGCAGGTACGGGCGGAGTCTGCGGGGTTCCGGTGGCTGGCACAACTTCAATCCCGTTCACTTTGGGCAGATCGGCGGCTCCGGCTGTGAATGCGATAGCAATATTGCCGCTGCTGTCGGCGGTCGTGGATTCGGACTCCACAACCGCTTTGTTCGGTCCCCCTGCCGCGCTCAGGATGTCGAAGTTCGACAGCATAGTAACACCGTTGATGGCGACGTTGAATTGACGCTGTCCAGCTGCGGTCCAGTAAGTCTCGGCGAAGTGCAGCCGCACAACATAGTTGCCCCCGTGAGCGAGGCCGCCCAGGTTGTAGGTGAACGATCCGCCGTAGCGATCTGTCTGATAGACAGCCATTGGCGCAGCGTTGGCGACCCCAGCCGTCGATACTGTGTTTTGTATGGCCGAGGTTCCTCCTCCAGTGAAGAACTCATCAGCTACGAAGGGCGCGACCGCAGGTCCGCCAGAGTTGATCTGCAACACCGGCAACACAGGAGCTGCCAACAGTTCCAGGCCGTTGACTTTGGGAAGATCCGCTGCACCTTGGATAAAGGCGACGACAATCTGTCCGGCCGAGTTGGCCGTTGCGCTAAAGTCACGAACCACGGCGATATTTGCCCCGCCGGCGGTGGCGAAAATATCGAAGTTCGACAAGACCTGCCTCCCGTTAATCGCCACGTTGAAGAGGCGCTTACCGGCTGCAGTCCAATACGCCTCCGCAAAGTGCAGGCGAACGGTGTAGGCTGCGCCGGGCTGCAACGCAGGTAACGTATATGTAAAGGCGCCGCCGTAACGATCTGTCTGGTAGATTGCGGCTGGTGCCGCGTTCGTTACGCCGGCAACCGTGATGGCGTTGTTGGTGTTGGATGTGGCCCCGGTGTCGAAGAACTCATCGGCGGCAAAGCTTCCGATTGCTGGTCCACCTGAGTTGATCTGGTAAACCACGGCCCCCGCAATTACCTGATGCGGTGTAGCAGAGACCTCAGGTGATTTGGCCGACTCACCGGCGCTGTTGACCGCGGTCACCTGATAGAAATACGTCTGGCCATTGGTGAGACCACTATCGAGGAAGCTCGTTGCCGTAACGGAGCCGGCGATCGGCGTCGCGGCCTCCGATCCGGAAGCCGTTCCGCGATAAACGTTGTAGGAGGTCGCGCCACTGCTGGCGTTCCAGTTCAGGGTGATCTGCCCAGTTCCGGCGACGGCGGTCACGCTCGCAGGAGCGGCTGGCACAACTGGCGCTGCTGAGTTGATTGTCAGCTGCAGATTGGCTGTTCCGGTTCCTGCAGAATTGGTCGCTGCGAGCACAACGGTGCTCACGCCTGCAGC
>JAFAKX010000008.1 GCA_019234945.1 Silvibacterium sp. | reverse complement strand
TTCCACCACCGGAGCAGATCGCTCTCTATTTCTGGCCGTTCAGCAACGGCGCATGGGCCTTGATCACCATGGCCGGCATTGCGACTTCCACTATCCTGCTCCGCTCGGACGACAAGCAGGCTACCCGCACCCGAATCCTCATCGCCGTAGCCTTTGCTGTCACTATGCTGGCTGCCGCATGGCTCCTCTCGCCGCTGGGCATTTCCAAGATTCGCGCCACTCCCACTTGGTGCCTTGCCAGCTCCGGCGCCGCCGTGCTCGCCTTCCTTCTGCTCTACTGGATATGCGACCTCCGAACCTCGACGCGCTGGGCTGCCTTCATCCGGCCGGCCGGCGAGAACACACTGCTGACCTACCTGCTACCGGACGTCTATTATGCCCTCGCAGCCCTTCTCGGCTTCAGTTACCTTAATCATCACTTAAACGCGGGCTTCCCCGGCGCGCTCCGCTCTCTCGTATTCACGGCCTTCATTCTTGCCATTGCCGGAGCCCTCACGCGCATGCGCATTCGCTTACAACTCTAACCGCCTCCACTTGATCTGGTATTCAAGGTCCGATCCGCAAAAGACAGCGATCGCTGAACTCATTCAATTGCCGAATCCGGCGTGTTATCATCCGACTTCCGCATGCCTCGCCCGCAAAAGGCTCTATGGCTTTGCAATGGTTCGACTCCGCAGAAGGCAATTCCTCCTGGTTGGTTTGCTCCTCGCTCCGGCATTCGCCTGCGCGCAATCGGCGCCTCCCGCCGCCGATCACCCGTGGGAGCTACCCTCCGGAAGCCAGCAGCCTCTTAAGCTGCCTGCTCGCCACGCCGAATTCGTTCCCGATCCTTCCCAGACTTATGCCCTTGCCGATCTTGTCAACATCGCCGAGCAGAACAATCCTGAGACGCGCGTCGCATGGGAAAACGCAAAAGCTCGCGCCGCCGATCTCGGCATCAGCAAATCGACGCTCTATCCCACCCTTGCCGCAACTGCTGTCGCCACAAGCGCCCGCGCCAACATCTTCTTCGGGACCGCCTATTTCCGCCAGACGACATACACATTTGCCCCGGCCCTTACTCTCGACTACATCATCTTCGACTTCGGCAGGCGCGCGGATGAGATCACAATCAGCAAATACAACCTCATTGCCGCCAACCTCCAGTTCAATGACACGCACCGCACCGTCATCTTCGGAGTCATGCAGGCCTATTACCGGTTGCTTAACGCCCGCGGACAGCAGGACGCCGCCGAAGCCAATCTGAAGAACGCTCAGACCGTCCGCGAAGACTCCGAGGCCCGCCTTAACCTTGGCCTCGCCACACTTCCCGACGTCCTCGAGGCACGCAGCGCCGAAGCCCAGGCCGACTACGACCTCCAGGCCACTATTGGCGCCACAGAAATCGCATACGGCGACCTGATGACGTCTCTCGGCCTCTCGCCCACCGTCAAGCTGCAGGTCCAGGGCATCAAGGACCTCAAGGTTCCGGACGAAATCACCATCACCGTCGAAAAATCGATCGATCTTGCGCTCGCGCAGCGGCCCGATCTCATGCAGCGCGTCGCCCAATTGCGCGCCGCATCGGCAGAGATCAAAGCGGCACACTCGAACTATCTGCCCACGCTCAGCGTCGACGGCGACGCCGGTCTGTCCCGTACCTACGGCGAGCAGTACGGGCTGCCCGGCATCTATTCCCCGACGCAGGAATTCTGGAACGCGAGGCTCAGTCTAAACTGGACCATCTTCGACGGCTGGGCCCGCGAGCAGCGCGTCAAGCGTGCCAAGGCCGACCAGAAGCAGGCCGCCGCCGACATCGACGCCATCCGCGATCAGGTGGAGAACGAGGTCTGGGCAGCCTACTCCACAGCGCGCACCGCGCTCCGCCAGCAGAGGGCCGCCGCCGCTCTGCTGGCCTCAGCCACCGAGTCCTACAACGCTGCCCTCGAGTCCTACCGATACGGCGTGCGCAGCCAGATCGACGTGGTCTCCGCTCAGCGCACGCTCGCGCAGGCGCGCACCGCCGACGTAAATGCCCGCACGCAGTTGCTCACCGGAATCGCCGCGCTAGCCTTCCAGACCGGCGACCTTCTTTATGGACGAGTGCCCTGAGATGCGCCACAACGACAACACGCCCCGCACGCTCCGCTGGTTCGCAATCATGGCTTCAACCGCTGCGATCCTCACCGCCGCCGGTTGCTCGCGTGCGCCTACAATCAATGTCCTGGGGTCATTTTTCCCGGCATGGATACTCTGCGGCGTAATCGGGATTGCACTCACCGTCATAGTGCGATTGCTCTTCATCCGATGGAATTTCGAGAAGGAAATCAGTCCCCTGTTGGTGGTCTATCCCTGCCTGGCTGCATTTTTTACTTTTACGATCTGGCTGCTCTTTTTCAGCTGAACCGGAGGGAACCCGATGCCCGAAGATAATCCTGATGTCGGACGCCAACGGCTCGGCCGCATCGTCAGCTACTCGATCATTGCCGCCGCTGCCATCACCGGCCTCCTCTGCGTCAGCGAGACCACCCGCTATCCCCGCACCGATGATGCCGAGGTCTTCGCAAATTTCATCGGCATCGCCCCGCAGGTCGAGGGCCCCATCACCCAACTCGCCGTCCAGGACAACGCCTTCATCCCTGAGGGCAACCTGCTCTTCGAAATCGATCCCCGGCCCTATGAATACGCTCTCGAGAAGGCGCGCTCCGACCGCGACACCCTCGAAGGCCAGATTGTTGACCAGAACAGAACCATTGCCTCCCAGGTAAGCGCCGTCGGAGCAGCCAAGGCTAATACCTCGAGCGCCGCTGCGAACGTCGATCGCGCCGCTGCCGCCGTCAATGAAGCCAAGGCCAACGTCGAAAACGCGAAAGCTGCGCTGGATAGCGCCCAGGCCGACCTCGCCTACCAGACCAACAACTTCCACCGCATCGAGCCGCTGCTCGCCAAACAATTCGTCACTGTCGATCAGATCGATCAGGCCCGCACCGCTGTCACCACACGGCAACAAGCGGTCCAGCAGGCGCGTTCCCAGCTCGCTCTCGCCGAAGCACAGGTTGCCTCAGCCTCCGCCGCATATGACCAGGCCAGGGCCACCATGCTGCAGAGCCATGCGCAGTTGGACCAGTCACAGCACGCAGTGCTGACCCTGGAACCGCTCACCGCACAGCGCGAAGGTCGCGCCTCCGCAATACGCACAGCCGAGTACAACCTCAACAACTGCCGCGTCTATGCACCCTTCGACGCGCGCGTCAACAACCTGACCATCTCCCGGGGCCAGTATGCCCACGTCGGTCAGCAGGTCTTCACTCTGATCGATACGCGCGTCTGGTGGGCCGTCGCGAACTTCCGTGAAACACAACTGCACCGCATCCACGCCGGCATGCATGCCGACGTCTACGTGCTCTCACGCCCCAACATCAAGTACGACGGTGTCGTGGACAGCCTCGGCTTCGGCGTTCTGCCGGACTCGACGCTCGTCGGTACCTTCGGTCCCGGCCTGCCCGACGTTCAGCGCTCGCTCAACTGGGTGCATCTGGCAACCCGCTATCCCGTGCGCGTTCGCATCAGCGCTCCCCACACCGAGCCCTTCCGCGTCAGTGAGTCCGCCGTCGTCATCATTCGCGGAGATCGCTAATGGCTACTGCAACACGCACCCCACCGCGCTTCGCCGCTCAGCTCGAAGCCATCGACGAAGCCGGAAAGTGGTTCTGGGCCTTTCTCAAGACCGAGCTGCAGCCCTATCCCGGCCGCACCTGGGTGGTCGGACGCATCACCATCGCGGCAACCATCGTCATGATCATCGTCATGACCTTCCGCATACCCAGCGGATTCATCGCCGCCATCTTCACGTTCTTCATCAGCCGCGAGAATCCCACCGCGAGTCTCCGCTCCGGCGTCCGGTCTATTCTGGCCTTCGCGATCGGCGCTGCCTACACCATTGTCGGGATCGCCACTATGGTGGACGATCCCCTTACCCACTTTCTTTGGATTCTTGTCACGCTCTTCATTTCCTTTTATTTGATCCAGATCTTCCCCGATTACGCCACTGCCGTAGCATTCGGCTTCATGACCACCGGCGCAATCCCGTTCTGGGACCAAAACCTCGTCAATGTCAATGATCGTGTGGAGAATACGCTCTGGCTGGCTTTCGCCACGCTACTCGGCTCGGGAGTCGCCATCATTGT
>JAFAKX010000172.1 GCA_019234945.1 Silvibacterium sp. | reverse complement strand
GAAGTTCTCACACCAGCCCCCGATCAGTCCCGCCAGCCACAACAGAACACCCGTTGCTGCTGCAAAAAACGCCGTGCCTGACGCGAGTGGACGCAGCGACAGGTACACCTGCTCAGCCTGCTTCGTAGCCAGATACGCATGCCCGTGCGTCAGGCGCCAGAACTGGTCGAAGGCCACCGCTCCGGCCGACACCGCGATCACATTCCCCATCGCAGCCGCAAGTTGGCTTCTGCTGATCGACGCCGCGAAATCTGCAATCTTCGTGCGCCGCGCGTCCCCCCGGTTTCTTCGAATGATGTTCGCCAGCGTTGCCGCCGTCATCGATGGCTGCTTGGTCGCCAGCGCCAGTCCGAAGATCTGCAATATCAGAAAGCTGATTGCATAATTCGTGCCGATCAGAAAACCCTCGACGAACGGCACCCACGCCTGCGCGACGATATGCAGCTTGATCGCCCCCGTAAAGACCGTCACCAGTCCGCCGCCGATCGCCGCGCCCCACATCTGCCAGTATTCCTTGCGGCTCTGCGCAATGTAGTGCTCGCCACTGTGGCCCGTGCGCTCCACAGTCTTCCGCGCCAGCAGATTCAGATTCTGACGCACCAGCGCCGATACCCGCGTATCCGCCAGCAGCCCCGCGAACAGCGTATTCAGCAGCCGTCGTGTTGCCTCCAGCTTGTTGGTCGATCTCGCCAGCAGCGCGGCCAACAACTCCATCCGGTCAAGAGCCGCATCCATCACGCTCAGGTCAAAGACCAGCCCTGTGCTCACGCCCGCATCTTCCATGTGGATCCGTACCAGCGCCAGCTCGCCGCGACAGGCGTAGACAGCTTCGAGCCAACGCTCTCTGCGGCTGCCCACGGGAGCGGCCGCATCCGGCTCGATAAACTTCTCCGTCGCAAAAATCAGCTGGTAGAACGGAGACTCCTCCACGTCCTTCGACGTGGCCCGCTGCCGCACCCCTGGACTGCTCCCGCGTCCCGCAACCCGCGACGCCAGCAGCCGCGTCGCTTCGTGAATGCCGTGGCGTATGCTCGGAAAGGCATCCAGCCCCCATTCATCCCAGAAAATCGCCGCCAGCCGCCTAAACAGCGCCGCATCCAGCCCCAGAAACCGTTGCACTGCGTGCTGCGACGCAAATACCGGAGTGAAAATCCTCGCGGCATCGGTCTCCTCTCGCGCCGACGGCAGCAGCCTCTGGAAAAGCCGCTGCGTCATCTCCGGAATCAGCGCGTTGTGCGAGGGCAGCCCCGCCTCTCCGAAAAACGAGACGGAGTTCAGCCCCGCAACCATCGCCTCCCACGACGCTCGGAAACGCGCCCGCAGCTCAGCATTTTGTTCAACGAAATCTGCCCAGTGCACCAGGCCCTCGTTGAACTTTTGCTCGGGGGAGTGATCCCAAAGGAGCGAAAAAATCTGCACGATACGGCGCGCCTGCGAAGCCAGAGGCCCGCCAGCCGCAAATGCTATCGTCAGGTCGACCAGTTCCTCCGGAGGCCTGGTCGCGCCCGCGCCTTTATGACCGTCCTCAGTCCCGCCCGGCGGTGGCTTCACGGCTGAATCTTCACTTGTGACCTGCGGATCCATCTTGCATTCCCGAAGAGCTTCACTTTACCGCAGATTTGCCTGCGTTGACCCGCCATATCTCACGCGCTGCGTGCCCGACATCGCGCCACAGCCCTCGCCGGCGCCGGCGCACACGATGCTAAACTTAAGCTTCCGGGTCCCTTACGCCTGAGATCGCACGTTGAGAAATCCCTTTGCCCGAATCCCAGAAGAAGTCCGAGCCCAGCAACAGGCCCTCCATCACGTATGCCGACGCCGGAGTCGATATCTCAAGTGGCGACCGCACCAAGCAGCGCATCAAGTACCTCGCCCAGCGCACCTTCACCCGCAACGTCCTGAGTGAAATCGGAGGCTTCGGAGGCCTCTTCAAGCTCGACATCGCCAAATACGACCAACCCGTCCTTGTCTCAAGCGCCGACGGTGTGGGCACCAAGCTCAAAATCGCCTTTGAACTCGGCATCCACCACACCGTGGGAGCCGACCTCGTCAACCACTGCGTCAACGACATTGCCGTTCAGGGCGCGGCTCCCCTTTTCTTCCTCGACTATCTGGCCACCGGAGCCCTGGACGGCGAAGTAACGGAGAAAATCGTCACCGGCCTTGCCGATGCCTGCCGCGCTAACGGATGCGCGCTCATCGGCGGCGAAACCGCCCAGATGCCCGGCTTCTATGCCGATGGCGAGTACGATCTCGCCGGCTTTATCGTTGGCGTCGTCGACCGCGAAAAGGTCATCACCGGCTCCAAAATCAAGGCCGGAGACGTCCTCATCGGCCTCCCTTCCACCGGCCTTCACACCAACGGCTATTCTCTTGCCCGCAAGCTCTTCTTCGAAACCGCCGGATACCGCCCCGAGCAATACATCAATGCACTCAAGGAAAAGGCCGGCGCGGCCCTCATGAAGACCCATCGCAGCTACTTGCACGCCATCCAGAAGCTCACCGCCGCCGACCTTGTCGCCGGCATGGCTCACATTACCGGTGGCGGCATCACCGAAAATCTGCCGCGCATCCTGCCAAAGGGTCTCGCCGCCTGCGTCAACCTGGGCTCATGGCCCGTGCTGCCCGTCTTCGAGCACCTCAGTGAGCTAGGCAACGTGGAGCAGGACGAGATGCTCCGCACCTTCAACATGGGCATCGGCCTCATCGCCGTCATCCCCGCCGAAAAGTTCAACCGGGCCAAGGCTACCCTCGAGCGCGCCAACGAGAAGTGCTATCTGATCGGCAAGATCCAAAAAGGCGACCGGAAGGTCATCTACGCCTGATGTCCGAAACGAACGCACGCCTGGGCATTCTTCTCTCCGGACGCGGCTCGAACTTCCTCGCTATCGCCGAGCACATCGCCGAGGGAAAGCTCCCCGACTGCGAAATCGCTGTCGTCATCTCCAACAAAGCTGAGGCGCCCGGCCTGGACATCGCCCGCAGCCTCGGCCTCAACGCCGTCACCATTGAGGGCCGAGGCCGCAAGCGCGTCGAGCACGACGCCGAGATCATCGCCTGCCTCCGCGATCATCAGGTCGACCTCGTCTGCCTCGCCGGATACATGCGCCTGCTCTCACCCGAATTCATTCAGGCGTTCCCCAACCGCATCCTGAACATCCATCCCTCGCTGCTGCCCGCCTTCCCCGGTCTCGACGCCCAGCAGCAGGCCTTCGCCTACGGCGTTCAGCTTGCCGGATGCACGGTCCACTTTGTCGATGAACAACTCGACCATGGAGTCATCGTGCTTCAGCGCGCCATCCCTGTCCTTCCCAATGACGATGTTGACACGCTCTCCGAGCGCATCCTCGAACAGGAACATTTCGCTTACAGCGAAGCCATCGCCCGCGTC
>JAFAKX010000048.1 GCA_019234945.1 Silvibacterium sp. | reverse complement strand
GCGAACTCGAAATGACAGCGGACGAGAAAAAACTATTGCGCGGCTTCATGTTCTTGAGCGAGAAACCCATGCTTTACGTGCTCAACATTGGAGAGAGCGCCGAGTTGGGCCGCGACCTGGGAGCCGCCGCCGACCGCTTTCGATTAGCGGAATTTGCCACTAAGGCGAATGCCGGCGTTACCGCAGTCTGCGGCAAAGTGGAAGCGGAATTGGCCGAATTAGTGTCAGGCGATGCTAATGAAGCCGCCGAATTCCTCGCCAGCTATGGCCTGCAGGAAAGCGGCCTGACCCGCCTCATCCGCAAGACCTACGAACTGCTCGGCCTGGTCTCGTTCTTCACCGTGGGCGAAGACGAGTGCCGCGCCTGGACCGTACCCGTAAATTCCCGAGCGCAGGAGGCGGCTGGAGCTATCCACTCCGATCTCGAAAAGCATTTCATCCGTGCCGAGACGATCCACTGGGACACGCTGCTCGCCGCCGGCTCGGAAGCAGCAGCCAAGGCCCACGGCACACTGCGCCTCGAAGGCAAGGACTATCTTGTGCAGGACGGTGACGTGCTGCACATCCGGCACAGCGGGTAGGCCCGGCGGATGCTACTCTCGCTCGCCCTCGGGTTCATCGCATCGATCGCCGACATCGTGGGCGGTCTGGTGCTCGTTCGCCGCAACTGGGAAAAGCGCTACCTGCGCTACTTTATTGCCCTCGGCGCCGGGTTCATGATGGCTGTCGCCTTCCTTGAGATGGTGCCAGAAAGCTTTCATGCTTCACCGCTGCTGGGGCCAGTCCTGGTTCTTGCGGGCTACTGCGCGATCCATCTGCTCGAACACACCATCACGCCGCACTTCCATTTCGGAGAAGAAACACATCACGAATTCTTCTCCTCCCGCGTCGGGTACTCGGTACTCATCGGACTCGCGGTACACGCGCTTTTTGACGGTGTGGCGATCGGTTCGGGCTTCGTGCTGTCGAACTGGCTGGGCTTCCTGATCTTTCTCGCAATTTTTCTGCACAAGGTACCGGAAGGCTTCACTGTCGCCTCCGTCATGCTCGCCGCGGGCCGCAGCCGCCGCACGGCGATCGTTTCGGCTACCGTTCTGGCCGGAGCCACGATGATCGGCGTGCTGGTCATCAATCTGCTGCCGTCGTGGGTAAGAGTTGGACTCCCGCTCTCAGCGGGAGTAGCCATCTATGTAGCGGCAACCGACCTCGTCCCCGAAGTCAATCGCGAGCCAGGAATTCGCATGGCTCTGGTGTTCTTCGTGGGGGTTGTGCTGTTCCTTCTCTTGCGAATGCTCGCGCCCGGGCTGTAGGCGGATCGCCGAACCTTCAGCGCAATTGTCTCGTAGCAATCCCCGGAATTGTCGATCCCCGGAACGATCGGTTTCTGGAACTTGCCGCGAACGGCGCGGAGCAAATTGATCCTAGAAAGGTGATCGCGATTTGCCTGCTCTTCATCCCACCCGGGGAATAATCATCCAACCGCCAACACCTTCGGTGTTACGACCACTGCATTCCGGAACGCAAAAGGAAAGCGCTCGGATCGAGTGACGGATTCATCAGCCCCAAAGCACACTTCTCGGCCTCCTCCTGGGTCGGCCTGTGAGTGGACAGCACCTCCTCCCCGGAAACGGCATCGATGACGACGATCTCGAAGACATCTCCACTCCTGCGAACGTTCGCGGTCAGGCCGAAGCTGTCATTACTGAACCTTCCTAATAGGGAGTCGTTTACTTGAACATTACTGACTTCTGTCAATTAGGGTCACATCCTTTCAAAGTACTAAAACGTTTGATTACGCAGTATCGCTCAAAGATGCTAAAGAATTGATAAGGAAATGTGCTGACAATCTGGCTCACGCCATATTAACTACATGGTTAATTCAGCATAAAATCAACCACTTACCCGATGCAGACAGCCTAGTCGCGGCTAAAAGGACTACCCGGCTACGCTGCAGGCAGTTCCTTCCTTTTCCTTCCACACCTTATACAGTCCCCATGCGGCGAGCGTGCTTGCGTCTTTTATCGTGCCATCGAGAAGCATGCGTTCGAACTTGGCGATCGTGACCCCATGCAGGATCAGGTCGTGCTCCTCCGGATCGGGGTCCTTCTCCGCGTGCGCCAGGCCCGTGGCGAGATAGACATGCTGCTTCTGCTTCGTAAACCCGTAAGCGATCCACATCGATCCCAGGCAGGTCATTGATGATGCCACGAGGCCCGTTTCTTCGCGCAGCTCGCCGCGCGCTAGTTCCTCCGGCTCGACATCGGGGGTCTCCCAGCCGCCCTGGGGAAGCTCCAGCGCCCGCTCCTGGATCGTGTACCTGAACTGCTCAATCAGATAGATCGTGTCTCCGTCGATTGGAATGATAATGGCGCAGTCGTCCTTATCGACAACGCTGTAAATTCCTTTGTTTCCGTCGTTTCGCTCAATCTGGTCCTCACGAAGACGAAGCCAGGGATTGCGGTAAACCTCGCGGCTGCTCAGGGTGCGGATGCTCATGGGTCTCCGGCCATTTTCCCATGGCTCGATTACAGAACATCCCGGATTGCCCCGTTAGCGGCCGGTTCTGCTACATTTGCTGAGAGGAGAGGACTACTTTGGCGATATTCGCAATTGCAAGCTTCGTGACCATTTTCGTTGTCTGCATTCTCTGGGCCACGCGTCCCGAACGTGGGCACGGCTCGCACTGAGGGACGCCACAGCCGCCCCCGTCGGCCCAATCACCCACCTTGGCCGGCATTGAATCTGATTTATGACATGTTCAGCTTCCACAATGGCCTGCAAACCAGGCACTAGCCGGATCGTGTGTGATGGCAATGTGATATGGTTTTTCATAGCACGATCTGAAATTTGGACGGATCAGTTTCATTCTATGAATATCTGTAAGCCCGCTGATTACGAACGTGCTCTGTATATACCTGAAAAATGAGGGACATACTCGGCTCTGACGCACGGCATGGTTCATCCCGCGACTTGGCAGGCGACTTGCACAGAGGGTAGTGCCGGCATTTCCCTCTTCCCCAACCATGGAGAAGGCCTACCAAACCCGAATCGTCGTTGTTCTCCTCGCACTTTTTACTGCGGCGGCAGCGGTTTTCGCCTCGTTCAATTTCATTCAGGAGAGTAACTACCAATCCCCAACGGATGGGGTCTGGTGGTCTGAAGCACGCGGCGGGCTGGAGGCGCAGCGCATCGCAAAAGATGGACCGGGACAGCGGGCCGGTCTGAAGCAGGGCGATCTCCTCGTCACCGCAAATGGACACAGCACCCCGCGGTGGGCCTCCCTGACTCGGGAAATGGTTCGCACCGGACCTTATAACTGGATCAACTACCAGGTCGTGCGCAACGGCGTTCCGGTCGAAATCAGGGTCGATCTGGATGCTACCGACCGGAGCTTCAACCAGGGCTTTCGCCTTATCGCGCTGGTTTACCTCGGAATTGGTCTCTACGTCCTCTTCCGGCGCTGGACGGCGCCCCACTCGACGCACTTCTACATCTTCTGCCTGGTCTCGTTCGTGCTGTACTCATTCAAGTACACCGGCAAGCTGAACAGCCTGGACCAGATCATCTACTGGGGCAACATCGCCGCCGAAGCCCTGCAGCCGGCGCTGTTCCTTCACTTCGCCCTGTCTTTCGCCGAAGAAAACAGCCGCCGTCGCCCCTGGCTCGTGGCGCTGATCTACCTGCCTGCCGCATTTATCGTGGGCTTGCGGATCATCGCCATCGAGTTCTGGTCCGCGACGGAAGCCCTGCTCCACCGGCTTGATCAGGTTGCCGCCGCCTACGTGGCGTTCTTTTACGTCGCCACCGCGATCGTGCTGTTTGTGAATTATCAGCGCACGACCGCTCCGCTCCGGCGTCAGCAGCTCAAGTGGCTAACGCGCGGCACCTTTGTTGCAGTCACCCCTTACACCCTCCTGTTTGCGATACCCTACCTCGCGGACATCGCGATGCCGGACGTCATCACCAAACTGGCCGGCATCGCCATGGTCTTTCTGCCGCTCACCTTCAGCTGGGCAATCGTGCGCTACCGGCTGATGGACACCGACCTCATCTTCAAGCGCGGCGTCACCTATACGCTGGCGACGGCAACCCTGGTCGGCCTCTACTTTGCAGTCGTGGCCATCGCTGCCGAGCTGGTTCGCAAACGCCTGCCGAGCGCGGGCGCCTGGGGACTGATCGCCGCCATCATCATCACGGCGCAACTCTTCGATCCCATCAAGCGCATGATCCAGGACCGTGTCGACCGGATCTTCGACCGCAAGCGCTACGACTACCGGCAGACGCTCATCGATTTCGGCCGCGGCCTGAGCTCGCAGACCGACCTGAATATGCTGTTAGCTTCGATCGTTGACCGGCTGCCCCGGACGCTGCTGCTGACCCGGATCGCCGTATTTCTCTCCGACGAGCCCGGCAGGTTCAAGCTGGCCGCGGGTCACGGACTGCCGCCCACTGCCTACCATGCAGACCCGCTCCTCGACCTCAACTTTCTCGATTTCAATCAGCCGCAGGCCGGGACCCATATCTTCCTCGAAAATCCGCAACAGGCTTTGCATCTGACCGAATCGGAGCGCCGCACAGCAGCGCTGCTCGACCTGAATTACTATTTGCCCTGCCGCGTCCAGGACCGCGCCATCGCGGTAATTGGCCTCGGTCGCACTGCCGACGGCGATTTTCTATCCAGCGAGGACATGGAGCTGCTCGAATCCCTTGCCAGCTATATTGGCATCGCCCTGCAGAACGCCCGCCTGTACGCGAGCCTCGAAGAGAAGATCTCCGAATACGAGCGGCTCAAGGAGTTCAACGAGAACATCGTCGAGTCCATCAACGTCGGCATTCTCGCCGTCGATCTCGAGGACCGCATTGACAGCTGGAACTCTCAGATGGAGGTCATGTATGCGCTGCCCCGCGCCGAGGCATTGAGGCAGCCGCTCTCGACGGTTTTTCCGGCCGCTCTCATGGACGAGTACCAGCGCGTCAAGAACGAGCCGGGCGTCCACAACCTCTACAAATTCCGCCTGCAGACCCGGACAGGAGAAGTCCGCGTCGCCAACGTCGCCATTGCGCCGCTCGTTTCGCGCGACTTCAAGTCCGTCGGACGCATCATTCTAGTCGACGACATCACTGACCGCACCGAGCTCGAGGCGCAGCTCTCCCAGGCCGAGAAGCTGTCTTCGATCGGCTTGCTCGCCGCTGGTGTCGCCCATGAGGTCAACACACCATTGGCCGTCATTTCGTCGTACACGCAGATGCTCACGAAACAGTTGCGCGGCGACCAGCGGGTTTCTCCGCTCCTGGAAAAGATCACGCAGCAGACGTTCCGCGCCTCCGAGATCGTCAATGGCCTGCTCAACTTCTCACGCACCGGCAACACGGAGTTCCGCGAGACCGATCTGAACGCGATTATCCGTGAAACTCTTACGCTGGTTGAGCATCAGTTTAAGACGGCACGAGTGCAGCTCGACACTTCCCTCATGCCCGACCTGCCGCCTATCCTCGGCAATTCGGGCAAGCTGCAACAGGTGTTCCTGAATCTGTTTCTGAACGCGAAAGACGCCATGAAAGACGGCGGCACATTGCGCATCGCCACGGAGATTAACGGCCACGTCAGCGTCGCCATTTCCGATACCGGCGCCGGGATCGCGCCGGAACATCTGCAGCGGATCTACGATCCCTTTTTCACCACCAAGACTGCGCCCAGACAGGGAGAGAGACGTGGAACGGGTCTCGGTCTTGCCGTTACATACGGCATCATTCAGGAGCACGCCGGGAAGATACACGTCGAAAGCCACCTGGGCGCCGGCACCACCTTCTACCTAGAATTTCCGATGTTGAGGAAACCCGCGCATGTCTGAGGCAACACTAGCCATTTCCACTGTTCCGCCCCCACCCCAGCTTGAAACAGGCCAGCGAATCCTGATCATCGACGACGAAGCAGCCATTCGCGAGTCACTTGAGACGCTGCTATCGCTCGAAGGCTACGCGGTCGAGATGGCGACCACCGGCGAAGAAGGACTCGGTCGCATCGAGCACAATACCTACGACCTCGTTCTGCTCGACCTCGCTCTGCCCGGCAAAAACGGCCTTGAAATCCTGCAGCTCATCCGCGAAACCGAGCCGGCGCTGCCGGTCATCATGATCACCGCGTACGGCAAGGTCGACAACATTGTCGAAGCCATGCGCATGGGCGCGCAGAACTTCGTCCAGAAGCCGTGGGATAATGAGAAGCTCCTCGCCGACATCCGGTCCTCGATCGGACGCTATCACGCCGAAGAAGAAAATCTTCAGCTGAAACGAGCTCTCAAGCAGCGCTACAACTTCTCGAACATCGTCGGCAAGAGCGAAGCGATGCTGCACATCTTCGACCTCGTTGCGCAGGTAGCTCCCACCCGGTCGACGGTGCTGATCCAGGGCGAAAGCGGCACCGGCAAGGAATTGATCGCCAAGGCGCTTCATGCGAACTCCGGCCGCAAAGACAAGCCGTTTGTTCCCGTAAATACCGGTGCAATGCCCACAGATCTGCTGGAGTCAACGTTATTCGGCCACGTCAAAGGCGCATTTACCTCCGCGGTCTCCGGGAAAAAAGGCCTGTTTGAAGTCGCCAATTACGGCACTCTCTTCCTCGACGAAATTGGCACGATGGGCATGGAGACGCAGGCGAAAATTCTCCGTGTACTTCAGGACCGACGTTTCATGCAGCTCGGTGGCACGCAGGAAATTCAGGTCGACGTGCGCATCATCGCCGCAACCAACGTCGACCTGAAACAGGCTGTCCGCGAAGGCAAGTTCCGCGAGGACCTGTATTATCGCCTCAACGTCATCGCCATCGATCTTCCGCCGTTGCGCAGCCGCCGCGAGGACATCCCGCTGCTCGCTGCGCATTTCCTCAGGCACTACGCCCATGAAAATAACCTCGCCGACCGAACCCTCGCTCCGGACGCACTGCGTGCTCTGGTCGATTACGACTGGCCAGGCAATGTCCGCGAACTCGAGAACGTAATCGAGCGCGGCGTCGTGCTCTCTTCAAGTCCGGTCATCGGCTCAGACCTGCTGCCCGGCCACCTGACTGGCCGGAATTACTCCACCAGTCTGCTGGAACACAATCCCAATGCGTCGCTCTTCGATATTCTCGAGGACTTCGAGCGCCGGATCATCATGGAAAAGCTTGAACGGTGCAACTGGAACCAGACGGAAGCGGCCGAACACTTCCGCATCCCTCTTTCCACTCTGAACCAGAAAATCAAGCGTTTGAATATCGAAATAAAAAAACGGGTGAAGGAATAGACATAAAGAAGCGGGTCAAAGAATAGGCATCAGGAAACGGGCGAAGGAATAGCCATCAAGAAGCGAGTTAAGGAATTAGCGAATCAGAAAAACTGCCGCCCGTGATAGTCTCGGCTTTAGACTAGCGAGCATCAAAGACCCATGCCTTTGACCACAGTCGATGCAGCCGCCAAGCGGGGAGTCGCAGCCGTACAGCAGTATTCGCTACTCTCCGCCCGCGCGATAGCGAACCTCTTCCGGCGGCCATTCTACGGCGCAGACATCATCACGCAAGCCGACCTGATTGGCATCGGCTCCGTTCCCATCGTTATCCTCGCCGGGGGATTCACCGGAATGGTGCTGGCGCTGCAATCAGCGTCCACATTGGCCCAGTTTGGCGCCACGGCAATCACGGGGCAACTCGTCAGCTTCTCCATGATCAAGGAGTTGGGACCCGTGCTCACCAGTCTCATGGTCTCTGGACGGAACGCTTCAGGAATGGCAAGCGAGTTGGGCTCCATGATGGTCACCGAGCAGATCGACGCCATGCGCGCTTTGGGCACCGATCCTGTCAAGAAGCTGGTCATGCCTCGGATCACTGCTACGGTTATCATGCTTTTCTTTCTGACCATCGTCTCGGATTTGGTCGGAATCATGGGTGGCGCCTTCGTTGCGGTCTTTCTGCTTGGCCAGGACGCAAACCAGTACTTCCACACCACATACCAGAACCTGCAGTACCCCGACATATTGCAGGGCCTTGTGAAACCGCTCTTCTTCGGCTTCATTATCGCCACAATCGGCTGCTATTACGGCATGAACACTCGCGGCGGTACTCAGGGCGTAGGCCGCTCAACGACCCAGGCGGTGGTCGTCTCTTCCGTGCTTATCATCGCCGTTGACTTCCTCATCAGCAAATTCATGATCGGCATATTCGGACGATGACCGCTGCCGGCCCCGCACTGCAGACCAACATCCCGGAAAGCCAGGTCCATCCGGATGCGCCGGCGGTCCGCTTCGAAGACGTCTCCATCGAATTCGAAGGCAAGGACGTCCTGGACCACATCTCCTTTGAAGTAAAGCGCGGGGAGACGCGCATCCTGCTGGGACCCGCGGGCGTTGGCAAGAGTGTTCTGCTCAAGCTGGCGGATGGCTTGTTCAAGCCGGACTCCGGTCGCATCTTTGTCTTCGGTTTTGAGGTCAGTGCAATGCCCGAGGAAGAGCTTTTCCGCCTGCGCGAGTCGATCGGCATGGTCTTCCAGGAAAGCGCGCTTTTCGATTCGCTCACCGTGCGCGACAACGTCGGCTATCGACTCATTCAGGAGCACATGCCCGACGACGAAATCGATAGCCGCGTGAGCGAGGCGCTCCGCTTCGTTGAGCTCGAACACACCATGACCAAGTTTCCGTCAGAGCTCTCCGGAGGCATGCGTCGACGGGTCGCTATCGCGCGCGCCATCATCACCAAGCCGGAACTGATTCTCTACGATTCGCCGACCGGCGGCCTCGATCCCATCACCTCCACCACCATCATCGATCTGATCATCAAGCAGCGCGACGTCTCGAAAACCAGTTCCCTGCTTGTGACCCATCGCCTGCAGGACGCTTTCATGCTCGCGACACACC
>JAFAKX010000145.1 GCA_019234945.1 Silvibacterium sp. | reverse complement strand
CTAAAGGCGGAGCCGACCTGCTCGTCACCGGAGAGCTCGCATACGCCGGACCGATCGTCGCCGAGAAAACCGGCATCCCCTGGGCTTCCTATGTCCTCGCCCCGCTCTCTTTTTTCTCCGGATACGACCCACCGGTCCTGCCGCCCTACCCTACCCTCTCGAAGGTGCCATCCATCGTACCCAGGGCCGGCCGCCTCGTACCGCGCTTCGCGCGCGTCGTCACCCGGAAGTGGTCCGAACCGCTCTACGCCCTGCGCCGCGAACTCGGCCTCGATGAGGGCCCCAACCCCATCTTTGACGCCAAGCACTCCCCGCACCTCGTTCTCGCCCTTTTCTCGCGCGTTCTCGGCGACCCCCAGCCCGACTGGCCGCCCAACACGCTGATCACAGGGTTCGCCTTTTACGACGGAGATGCCGGCAAGTCTGAGCTCGCGCCGGAACTTGAGAAATTTCTCGCCGCCGGGCCGCCCCCGCTCGTCTTCACTCTCGGCTCTGCCGCCGTCATGGCTGCCGGAGACTTCTACGAGCAAAGCGCGCAGGCTGCCGAGTTGCTCGGTCACCGCGCTGTTCTTCTCATCGGCAGCGATCCGCAAAATCACCCGCGCCGCGCTCTCTCCAATAAGATTTGCGTCGCGCCTTACGCACCTTACTCTAGAATCTTTCCCCGCGCCGCCGCCATTATCCATCAAGGTGGAGTCGGAACTACCGCGCAGGCGCTCAAGGCCGGCCGCCCCATGCTGGTCATGCCCTACAGCCATGATCAGCCGGACAACGCCCGTCGCGTCCGCCATCTTGGCGTGGCGAAAGTCATTCGCCGCAAGGCCTACACCGGCGAAGCCGCAGCCGCCAAAATCCGCGTTTTACTCGAAAGAAAGTCCTATGCGAGGCGCGCAGAGGAAATTGCGCACACCGTCGCGTCGGAAGACGGCGTCAGGGCCGCTTGCGATGCGCTCGAAAGAATAGGACGGGGCCGAGCCTCGTCCCGAAAGTAAACAGGGACGGACTCTCAGCCCGCCCCGTCAACCTTATTTGCTAATGTTTTCTAATCTTTTGCGTCTCTAAATTAGAGCGGCTGCACATCGGATGCTTGCCAGCCCTTAGGCCCCTTAACGACGTTGAACTGCACAGCCTGACCCTCCTGGAGGCTCTTGAAGCCGCTCGAGGAAATTGCCGAGTAGTGTACGAAGACGTCTTCCCCGTTCTGGCGGGAGATGAAGCCGAAACCCTTCGCGTCGTTAAACCATTTCACAGTACCTTGTTCCATTTGATGCTTGTTCCTAAGATTGAATTGCGCTGAAGTGAATCGGAGCCATACTGGCAGATCTTTGCTGGAGGCAGGACTGCTGTTACCCGGTTCGGTTTCGAACGCCTCTATAGTCTAGCAGAGTTTGCCACCTTCGTAGAAAATATCCTCAAATCTTGGATTAACTTAACCGCTGCTCGGCCCGCGAACAGGACTCGAGCGTCGCCATGTATCCTGTTCCTTCAGTGAGTCTCGATGGATCCTGATATCGTTTCTAGCCTCCTCACCCACGGCCTCGCGCGCCTGAAATCCGAATTTTCCGCCCTTCCTCCAGCTCATTCCGAAGGTGGAGTCCGCTCGGAAGACATCCCCGCGATGGCCGCCGTGCTCGACGAGACCGCGCACCGCTTGGGCAATAACTACCCCTACTTCCATCCTCTCTACGCCGGCCAGATGCTCAAGCCGCCGCATCCCATCGCGCGCGCCGCATACGCTATGGCCTCATGGCTCAACCCTAACAATCATGCGCTCGACGGAGGCCGCGCCAGCTCCGCCATGGAAATCGAGGCTATCCGCGAAATCGCAGCCATGTTCGGGTGGCAGGAGCACCTCGGCCACCTCACCAGCGGAGGAACCTTCGCCAACCTCGAAGCACTGTGGGTGGCCGGCCAACTCGCCCCCGGCAAGACCATCCTCGCCTCTGATCAGGCTCATTACACTCACTCCCGCATCAGCGCTGTCCTCAAGCTCCCATTTCGGGGCGTTCCTACAGACCGGCAGGGCCGCATGGACTTCAACGCCCTCGAACGCGCTCTTTCCGGCGGAGACATCGGAACCGTCGTCGTCACCCTGGGCACCACCGCGCTCGGTGCCGTCGATCCGCTCGGCCAGATCCTCGCCCTGCGCGACCGTTACGGCTTTCGCGTGCATGTCGACGCCGCCTATGGCGGCTACTTCAGGCTGGCCTCGAATCTCGAGCCCGACGCCGCCCGCGCCTTCGCCCGCATCAGCGATGCCGACTCCATCGTCGTTGATCCCCATAAGCACGGTCTCCAGCCCTATGGTTGCGGCTGCATTCTGTTCCGCGATCCCGCTATTGGCCGCTTCTACAAGCACGACTCGCCATACACGTACTTCACCTCCTCCGAGCTTCATCTCGGAGAAATCAGCCTTGAATGCTCCCGTGCCGGGGCCTCGGCCGTCGCCCTCTGGGCTACGCAGCGCCTGCTGCCTCTGATTCAGGGCGGAGATTTCTCCGAGGGACTCGACCGCTCCATTCAGGTCGCCCGTACCCTTTACGCAAAAATCGCCTCCGACCCTCGTTTCATCCCCGGTCCCGAGCCCCAACTGGATATCCTCACCTGGGCCGTACATGCCCCAACTCTGAACGAATCCTCACGCCTCGCCCAGCATGTCTTCGACCGCGCCGCCGGGCAGGACCTCCACCTGGCCCTTGTGCAATTGCCGGTTGCCTTCTTCCAGTCCCCGACAGACCCGCGCTTCTGGCCATCCGCGCCCGGCGATTCGCAAGTTACCTGCCTCCGCTCCGTCCTCATGAAACCGGAACACCTTACCTGGACGGACGAGATCTGGAACCGGCTTGATCGAGCCGCCCATTCGTTCTCCAGCCTCTAGTCCTTTCGGCACTGGCGGCCCTCCTCACTGGCTGCTATACTTCACGCGATTTTCCTGAGGTTCAGTTGACTGAGTCTGGTCGAGTTCGTCTCCAATTGAAAACGGATACATTTTGTGTGGATGTACTGCCTGCCCTCGGTGGAAAGATCGCCTCGATACGCCAAAACGGAGTTGAAATCCTCCAGCAGCCCCTTCTGCCGTATGCCCCCCGAACGCTTTCGACCGCCTTTGAAGAGAGCGATGCCAGCGGCTTCGACGAATGCCTGCCCTCGGTCTCTGCCTGCGATATCGATTCTCCCGAAGGTAAGCTCTCCATCCCCGACCATGGAGAATTCTGGCGCCTCTCCCACGATGCCATCTCCCCGAATGAGACTGAACTGCACCTCACGGCGACCGGAAGCGTCCTCCCGCTCCGCTTTGAGCGCAAGCTGCGTCTACTTGCCGAGCCTGGCCGTCATACAACAAACACCCTCGACATCGAATACGGGCTTGAGAACATCGCTCAGCATGAAATTCATTACGCCTGGTCGGCGCATCCACTTTTCGCCGTTGATCCCGGCGACCGCATCCATTTGCCGTCCTCAATCAACACCGTCAAGGTCGAGAACTCGGCCCGCCGCCGCCTTGGCGCCCGCGGCGCAGTCCACCCCTGGCCTTTTGCTCAGTTGGCTTCCGGAGAATTGGCCAGCCTCGACAGGGTCGGTCACGAAACCGACAATGTCGGCGACAAACTTTATGCTGTTGCGCCGGCCTCCGATGGCTGGTGCGCCATCGAGCGCAAAAACGCTGGACTCCGCGTGCAGGTCGAGTTCGATCCCGCCGTTACCCCCTGGCTCGGCTTATGGCTCTGCTACGGCGGCTGGCCCGAGAATCAGGCACTGCGCCAGTACTGCGTCGCCTTAGAACCCTGCACCAGTCCGGTCGATTCTCTCTCTTCCGCCATCGCCGCCGGTCAGGCTCGAACGCTTGCTCCCGGTCAATGCGACTTATGGTGGATGCGTATTGTAACCACCGTTGTATCGTAACTCTTGTTGTCGACTGAAACGATTTACCCACGCGAGGCCCATATGCTGGAAGTAACCGCTACCAGGTCGCTCCATGTTCAGCGGTTTGGCCACAATCCGGCCATTTTTGCCGCTCCCGGACGCGTCAACATCATTGGTGAGCACACCGATTACGCCGACGGATTCGTCATGCCGGCCGCCATCGACTTCGCCACTCTGGCCGCCATCACTCCGCGCAGTGACGGTACCGTTGCCATTCATTCGGTCAACTTCGACGAGCAGATCAACTATCCGGTAGACAATCTTCCGCCAAAAGCGTCTCATCATTGGTCTGACTACCCGCTGGGCGTTCTCTCCGTGCTGCGCGAAGCTGGAGTGCCCATCCCGGCCTTCAGCCTCACCCTCAACGGAGATGTACCCATCGGCGCCGGTCTTAGTTCCTCAGCCTCCATTGAAGTCGCGAGCATGGTAGCCGTGCTCAGCCTGACAGGGGCCGATATTGCGATGACCCGCGTCGCCCAGCTCTGCCAGCGCGCCGAAAACCACTTCGTCGGTGCCTCCACCGGCATCATGGATCAGTTCATCGCTTGTTGCGGAGCAGAAAATCACGCCCTGCTCCTCGACTGCCGAAGCCTCGAATACCGGCTCGCGCCCATCCCCTCGCATCTCAGTCTGGTGATTGCCAATTCTATGGTTAAGCACTCTCATGCCGGAGGCGAGTACAACACCCGCCGCGCCGAAGTCGAAGAAGGAACAGAACTGCTCCGCCGTCATCGCCCTGAAATCAGGCGGCTTCGCGACGCCACACCCGACGACCTCGCTCGCTGGGGCCACGAAATGCGCCCCGAGGTCCTCAAGCGCTGCCGCCACATCATCACCGAGAATATCCGTACCGTCGCCGCAGCCGATGCCCTCGAAGCGGGTGACCTGAAAACCCTCGGCAGGCTTATGTATGAAGCACATGCCAGCTTTCGCAACGACTTCGAAGCCAGCTGTCCGGAGGTCGACATCCTCGTCGATCTCGCCAGCAAGGAGCCTGGCTGCATCGGAGCGCGCCTCACCGGCGGCGGGTTCGGCGGATGCACCGTGAATCTTGTTGAGAACGCCCGGGCCCAGGCCTTTTCCGAGCGGCTGCACGAGGAGTATCGAGAAGCAACCGGCATCGAAGCTGATATATACCTCTGTCACGCCTCGGCAGGGGCACACAGGATCGCCAGTACGGAAGGAGAAACGCAACTTGCGAAGCAGTTACCTTCGTTTCATTGAAAGGAAATAATTTAGCCCTGTTTTCCAGAGCAGACACCCTAGTTTTCGTTTCACGGTAACGGACCGCTTGCTAAACTACCGGCACAGACCCCGGTT
>JAFAKX010000092.1 GCA_019234945.1 Silvibacterium sp. | reverse complement strand
AAGTGCGCGTCGCGGTCAAGCTGCGCGACGGTGAAGTGGTTTCCGGCTGGATTGAGTATTTTGACGACCGCATGATCCGGCTCACGCGTGACGGCAAGCCGAACCTGTTCATTTACAAGAACCAGATTCGCACCATCACGGAGGTTGCGCGGCGCGCAGATGAGTCACGTCGCCGCAATGCGCGCAAGGGGGGCGAGAAACAGGCCGCCCCTTCAGATGCCGGCAATGGCGAGAACGGGGACCCGCGGTGAGTGTGGGCCCGGGTCTCGAGATTGCCGGCGCGGCTTCGGTGATTGCGCGCGAGGCGGGAGCGTTGCTGCGCGAGTACTACCAGCGCGGCGTGGCCGCCGAGTACAAGGGCGACGTAGACCTGGTGACGGAGGCAGATCGCGCGTCCGAAAAGCTGATTGTCCAGCGGCTGCACGAGGCATTTCCAGGGCATGGCGTCTTCGGTGAAGAGGGTACGCGTTCGAACATCGATCGCGAATACCGCTGGTATATCGATCCGCTTGACGGCACAACAAACTTTGCGCACGGGTTTCCATTTTTCTGTGTTTCGATGGGACTCGAGCGGCGCGCTGCATCGCTTGCGCCAACGCAGGATGGGGAAATGGTGGCGGGCATTGTCTACGATCCGCTGCGCGACGAGCTATTTACTGCGGAAAAAGGGAAAGGGGCTTACCTGAACGGCACTCCCATCCACGTGTCGCGGGTTACCGAACTGGCGGAGGCGCTGCTTGCTACCGGCTTCCCCAGCCGCAAACGCCACGACAATCCGAACATCCACTTCTACCAGGAGTTCACGCTGCGCTCACACGGAGTGCGACGGGCCGGAGCGGCGGCTCTCGACCTGGCTTACACGGCGTGTGGGCGCCTGGATGGCTTCTGGGAGTTCAATCTGAACCCTTGGGATACCTCGGCGGGCGCGCTTCTGGTGGCGGAGGCGGGCGGAAGTATGACGAGTTTTGATGGCAGTCCCTTTCGCCTGGACAGCAAAGAAGTTCTCGCCACTAATGGCCTGCTTCGCGAGGAGTTGCTGAGATTATTCGATGACATGTTCGCAGGCCATGCGCTCGAGCCGATTCCCACGCCGGCTGAATTTGCGGCGCGACGTGCGCAGCGGGGAATACCGTAGGTTTTTGCGGGCGGGGTGCCTTCACGACGCGGCAGTCCGGTACAATAAAACTGTCTAATCACCTACTGGAAGAGGATCTCCCATGGCATACGTTATTGCAGAACCCTGCATCGGCACCAAGGACTCGGCATGTGTAGATGCGTGCCCGGTGGATTGCATCCACCCCAAGAAGGATGAAGCCCCATTTGAAGGGGCAGAGCAGCTTTACATTGATCCCGTGGAGTGCATCGATTGCGGAGCGTGCGTTCCCGTCTGCCCGGTCTCAGCGATCTTTGCGGCGGACGATCTGCCTGAGAAGTGGACGAGCTATACCGAGAAGAACTCCAAGTACTACGGCCGCTAGCTTTCTGGCGAGTGTAACGAGCGCGCAGCCGAGGTGCTGCGCGTTTTGCGTTTATGCGAGGTTTTCGGGATCGCGCGGTCAGAGTAATCGAGTACATTCAGCAGGAAAGACAAGATGAATCCAAACGGACCGACGAAGCGCACGCAGGTGATCCGGTTGCCCAAGCGCGGCGACTACTCGCAGGAGACGATCTACAGCATTCTCGATGCAGGATTTCTCTGCCACGTAGGCTTCGTGGTGGATGGACAGCCGTTTGTCATTCCGACCGGATACGGGCGCAGCGGCAACACGCTGTACATGCATGGCTCGTCCGCCAGCCGTATGCTGCGGACTCTGGAGGCGGGCGTGGAAGTCTGCGTCACCGTGACGCTGCTGGATGGGCTTGTGCTGGCGCGGTCGGCCTTCCATCACTCGATGAATTATCGGTCGGTGGTACTGTTCGGAACGGCCATGCTGGTCGAGTCTGCGGAGGAGAAGACAGAGGCACTGCGGGTGATCTCCGAGCAGATTGTGCCCGGCCGATGGAAGGATGTTCGCTGGCCGGCTGAGCAGGAGCTGAAAGCGACGAAGGTGCTGGCTCTGCCGATTTCCGAGGCTTCAGCGAAGGTGCGGACTGGTCCACCGGCGGATGATGAGGAGGATTATGCGCTGAATGTCTGGGCCGGGATACTCCCGCTCAGCGTGCATGCCGAACAACCTGTGCCAGATCCGCGGATTTCCAGCGACGTCACCGCCGTTCCGGACTATCTTCTGAAATACGACAAGCGGCCGATTTGACGGGTAGAAAGGACAAACTGGACGGGCGTGGCCCACGGCTCTTAAGATCAGGGCGAAAGTGGCTGGATAGTACAGAAGAGGGACTTGTAACTATGTTCAAGCACAGGCTCATGTTTGCTGCCTTTGCCGCGGCTTTCATCGGAGTTCATTCCGCAGGTGCGCAATCATCTTCCATTGAGGGTCCGCCCTCGGCGCATACCGTCCAGATGATCAATCTTGTGGCCAACGTGGACAAAACTGTAGATACGAAGAAGGTTAAGGCCGGAGATCCGTTCACCGCAAAGGTGACAACGGGTGGGAAACTCGACGACGGCACCGATGTCCCGCCTGGGTCGATTCTCGAAGGCCATGTAGATTCAGTGACACCGTCGGAGAACAAAGGCGATTCGGTCCTGACGGTCACGATCGACAAACTGGCGATTAAGAACGGCAAGGAAGTTCCAGTCAAAGCGACGATCACGCGCGTGGAGAGCACATCGCCAGATTCGGGCGATGATAAGGGCTACTCGGATCCGAGTTCATACCGGGTCGCATCGATTCCGTCGACCAAGCCACCCAGCGTGCAGGATCCAAATGCTCCGAAAGGCCCACATGCGGTGCCGGATCTCACCCTGAAGAGTTCCCCTCATGAGGCAACATCCGGAACGTTTACCTATGCCAAGAAAAACCTGCGTATGACTAACAGCTTCCAGTTGCAGGTCTCGGTCGCGTCTGCGCCGCCGGGAGTGAAGATCCAGTAGTTCTCGATCGAGATAACAAAGCGCCCGGAATCGATGAACATGAAAGGCAGACATCAGCCCGGATAGGGGTTCAGAAAATATCTGTCGGGATTGTCAGGATCGAATGTAAGAAGCCAGACGGTTCGATCCGGATAATAATTCAATAATTCCCTGTTCCGGTCGGCGCCGAGGTCGTTTGCCCAAATGACCTTCTGATGGTCAATATCGGCGCCATTGTAGACCCATTCGATCACTACATTCCAGAATGGAGATGGATAGCGAACGATTACAAGACTGGGCTTTTTATTGGCCGACAGCTGACGGATCATCTCTGTTCGCGCATGCGGCCATCTCGATTGCGCCGTGCGACCAATCCACGCATTCCACTCGCTGACCCCGCGGTCCCGGAAAGCTCTCGTTCCAGAAACCGACTGAGCCGAAACGATAAGGAAAGCCCCGGCGACGGCAATAGCTCCAAGGGGTACTTTTCCAACTCGCATGAGCAGTGCGCCTTCTACAAAGACGGCCCAGAGCAACACAATTGCCGGTACGGCCGGGGCCATGTAGTGCCGAAACCGCCAGATTTCCAGCGAATCAGCAAAAATGCCAGCCGCAACCAGCGCCAGGCAGAACCAGAATCGGCCGTCCATGAAGATCCGCTTACTAAACAGGCAAGGCAAGATGAGCATGCAGGGCAAAAAAGGCAACAAATGGCGGAAGTCCGCAACGGCATTTTTCAGGTGTCCCGCATAGCCATAGCGGACATTTCTTGACTCCCGATATGAGTCGACCTCCCAACCATGGCTACCATGCAGTGCTGCAAGGCGAGGCTGGGGATAAGGCGGATCCGGTTTGCGCATCGACTGGAACCAGAACACGGGAGCGACATCGTATGTCCTGGCGTGAAGTTGATAAGGGATGGTGAAATCGCTCCCGGTAACGGCGTAGTTGTGCAAAGCGGTCGCGACACCTGCTGCAAGAACAACGGGAAGCCCGCAGGCCAGGGCAGGAATCAGTTTTCTTTTCTGTGCCAGCGTCTGCGCTACGATTGGAGTCGAAAGCAACAGAATCAGCGAGACGAGGAAAAAGACCCCTCCTTCATAGGGCCGCGTGACAAATAGGAAGACGGCGCCCGCGGCAAAGATACATCCGGAAATCGCCCGGGAGGATATTCTGAACCAACCCATCGCCACAAGGAGCATAGCGGCTCCGCACACAGCGAGACAGCCGCCCCAATAGCTGTTTACCCAATACATTGGCGGCTGAAAAAAAAGGGCTAACGCTGTCGAGACGATCGCCGCCGGCCAGAACGAGGTCCACAAGCAGAGCATCAGGCAAAGAAGGAACATCATCAGAACACCTTCGAGAACGATTCCATAAAACGGATTCCCGAAGAGCGCTTGCCCCGCAGCAAGAAATATCGCCTGACCCGGAGGGTATTTCGAGCTGTAGGTCGGCTCGATCAGAATTTGTGGAGACGCAAAAAAAGGCGACAGCGGGTGAGGGGGATTCGTCAATCGTCCATGGGCGAACGTGTCCCCGCCGACCAGGAAGCTGAATTCGTCGATAATTTTAGGATCAGGAACCCCGAGTACGGCAAGCAACACGAGACGAACGATGAGCCAGCCTGCGGCAATTCCGAGGGAAAGCGAGACAGCGACTCGCCAGTTGAAAGCGCGGCTTCCAGATGGCGCCCGGGTCTCTAGTACTTGGTTCGCAGATACCTGTCCATTAGCCACGGCGCGAAGAACTCCATCGATGTGAAAACCCGATCCAGACGCGGAACGTAAACCGTCCGCTTCCTCCTCGCAATACCCTCGGCTATTCCAGCGGCCACCTGGTCCAGGATCCATGAAGGGCGATCTCCTAAATTTAGTGTTGTACGTGCTGTTGCTTACGTCTCACGAGCGAAAGGCAGATCGCCAATTGGACGCTTATCTCAGCTACTCATGGCCTATTTGCAAGAAAAATCGGGGGGTGCAAGATACTCAGCTCGGTTTTCTTAATAGAAGCTGATATTGCCCGCCGATGGGCAAACGTGTGAGCAGAGCTTCAATCCAGCGAAGACCTCTCAGGGCGTGAGGAAAGATGAACAGGAAGTCCGTTCGAATGCTTTCGAATCCTGCTTGCCTGACCATCCGCTTCGCAGCCGGTGGCGATAAGGTATTTGCATCCCGATCAAATTCGCAACGATCCATAACATACCGTGTGCCGGGATTCCAGGGGTTATTTTCCCAGAGAGCGAAAATGCCGCCTGGTCGAAGTGACTCGTAGATATAACGTAATGACTCTGCTCTTTGCGCTACCGGGATGTGATGGAAGACCCCGTTGCAATAGACGAGGTCGAAAGAGGCATCGGGAAGATAGTTTCTGATCTCGAAAAAAGATACTCGATCGTTTGCGAACTGTAGGCTGGCTGACTGGATTGAGTCTTCCGATACATCTACACCGGCCAGGCGTTTCAAATCGAAGCACTGCAGCAAGTAATCAGTAGCGGTTCCCACTCCGCACCCGAAATCCAGTGCGCTTACAGGAGTCTCATTCATACGGCGTAGCAAACCAGCTAGAAACGCGACGCGATTCTGCGCGTAGAAACTTACGTCCTCGCCAGTTGCGGAGAGCGCACTGCCGAGCACGGCGTCATAATTGCCGGCGTACTGGTTGAAGAGTTCATCTGTAGGGGTCATCGGCGCTTCAGTCCCAGAACACTCATAAAGAAGCTGGAAAAGATGATCTGACCGCCGAGGATCAGCGCAAGCACAGCGGGAATGACGCGACGCAGCATGGAACTGTAGTCGAGCGGGCCAAAGTGCCCGACGCTCCAGCGATGAAAAGCCCAGACAGACATTGCCAGACCGCACAGAAATATAAGCAGACCGGTAAGGGCGCCCGTTTCCAGCGTGATATAGCGGAAGGCCCGGTTCAGGCGCGGGTCTTCCGGAAGGAGTCCTTCGGTGATGGCAAAAAACTTCGTAAACACCGCGAAGACGACGGACTGAAAACCGAGGACGACGGCGCCTGCGGCATAGAGCAAAGTATGCACGTCCAGCGTGGCTATGTGCAGCCGTTTCGGACCGGGAATCAGCCACGCGCACACCGCGAGCCCGACAATCATGAGCAGCAGCCCGGGATAGTAGAAGAGCCATCGCGGGCTATAAAGCAGAAAGAAGCGCAGGCTGCGCCAGCCGTCCCGCCAGGTTTTCAGGTGAGGCCGCCTGTCGCGTCCGTCGGGACTGAGGGTTGTCGGCAGTTCGGTTACCTTCATGCCGAGAAGCGACGCTTTCACAACCATTTCGAGGGCAAATTCCATCCCGGTCGTGCGCAATCCCATGGCCTGATACGATGTCTTCCTGAATCCGCGCAGGCCACAATAGAAGTCATTCACCGTGGCGCGAAAGAACAGGCGTCCGATCGCCGTCAATCCGGGATTTCCCAAATATTTGTGCAGCATCGGCATCGCGTTGGGTTTGATACCGCCGAGAAAGCGGTTGCCCATCGCCAGGTCGGCGCCATTGCGCAGCCTCTCCACAAACTTCGGGATATCCCCGAAGTCGTAGCTCATATCGGAGTCGCCCATGATGACGAACTTGCCGCGAGCCGCCTCGATTCCTCCGCGCAGCGCGTTTCCGTATCCCTTGGTCGGTATGTGCACCACACGAGCCCCCAGGCTTTCTGCGATCTCGATTGAGCCATCGGTGCTTCCGTTATCGGCAACCAGAATCTCGGCGTCGATATTGTGCGCGTCAACGGTGCTTTGGATGAGGCGAATGCAATCGCCCAGCGTTCGTGCCTCGTTTAAACAAGGCATGACGACGGTCAACTCTGGAGGCTGCTCCAGATTCGCGTTTGGTTGCTCGAGGTTGACTGCATTTGCGCTCAAAGTATTTTCCCTTTCGGGGGAGAAATTCAAAAGCTGATCGCTGGCGAACACAGAGGGTTTTAACGGTTGTGCCTTTAAGTATAGCGATAGAGGAACAACGCGACCGCGAAATCGATGAGAGTACCTGGCAAATCGAATCTTAAGATGAATTTCGGACGAAAAAACGCCCCGGAGACCCAGGGCGTTTTTGAGCAGGCTCCCTTTGTTGCTTAGAACTGGCTCCAGAGGAACTGGTTGTAGACCTCGTGGTGGAACTGGATTTCTGCGGCCTTCACGCTTGTGCCCAGCAGACGCGGGCAGCGATCCGCCGAGGCCTGCTTAAGGTCGGCGTAACGTGCCTTGACGTCTTCACCGCCCAGCAGCTTCGTGGTCCAGGAGGAATTGCGGAAGTCGTCGATCGCCGTGTAGATGTTGTCCGGCAGACGTCGATCCGAGTTA
>JAFAKX010000031.1 GCA_019234945.1 Silvibacterium sp. | reverse complement strand
AGCACTCCAAGGATGCTGAGCGCGAACGCAGCGGGTGTGTGGTTGATCTCGAGGGCGAGTTTTGCCTGTGGCTGCGCTGTCGTCTGGACGCTTCCTGTGAGCAGCAGGTGACCATCTCCGACAGGCCAGAGGCACGTTAGGTTATCGACCGATTCGTCGCCGCGATGGTAGATGCCGCGGCATCTCGCGTCCATATTGAGCTGGTTGAGCGGGGTGAACTCCTGGCGGTGCGCATCGTCGACGCGGAGGCGCGTGGTGACCTGCAGATTGTCGAGATCGCCGGCGAAGTCGGCCTGAGCCGTCAGCAGACCACGCCAGCCGCTGTCCTGGCCGAAGAGCATGCGGCTTATCTGGCCGAGGGGCGCATTTCGCCACTCGGCATGCAGCTTAAGTGGGGTGGCGTCAAGGGCGGCGGCACGGTTGAGAGAGCCATCCAGGCGCACGAGGCCGGTGTCAGCGAGGTCGAGGTCGAGATCCGTACGCGCCGGTTGTCCTTCGAAGCGAAGCCGCCATTGACCGGGCTCTTCGAGCCAGATGGACGAATCGGCGTTGACGAATGAGAAGGATTTCTTTTCGGCCCCGTTTTTGAAGTTGATACGCGCGGAGCGGAACTCGATATAGGGCAGTCGCGGAGCGGAGGAGCGTCGTTGAGTTGCGGGGACAGCGCTGGAGCGAGCGGCCTGGAGGAGAAGTGGATTGAAATTCCACTGTCCATGGCTGTCGCGGACAAGGTTGACGCTGGCGTTGTCGAGGTCGATGCGACTCGGCTCGATGTGACCTCCCCAGAGTGAGGAGAGGCGCAGGCTTACAAGCACTGAAGGCGCGCGCAGGATGGGCTCGGCCCCAAAGCCAGGATTCTCTTCCACAACGAAATCGGTAACGGCCAGGCCTGGATGCGGCAGCACCTGAAGCTGAACCGATGCCAGATGAACGGGATGGCCGAGGCTGCGGCTGAGCGAGTCGGCGACGGTACGGTGATACCGGTTGAGTTTAATCAGCGGCACGAGGACAAACGCGATCACCAGGATGACGACCAGTAGAAGCAGAATCCAGCGCCAGCGGCTGCGCTGAGCTGGTGCGATACCCGTCACGGGCTCGCTCATGTCACTTCACCAGATGGAACGTGCGGCGCCAGCGCGTCTGATCAAAGAAATGCAGGATGATATGTCCGATGAAGCCAGCATGATCGGCGAGGCCGGTGCGCTCATACTGGTTCTCGGGCGTGACAAACGACCAATAAACGAAGAGCGGACGGCCCACGATGTTCTGCCGCGGAACAAAGCCCCAGTAGCGGCTGTCGAGGCTGTTGGGGCGGTTGTCGCCCATGACGAAGTAGTAGCCCGGTGGAACAACCAGATCGCCGTTCTGGATGTGATTGGGCAAATCGAGCGCCCATTCGGCGGTCACGTCACTAAGGGCGGGCGGAGGCACGGCGGGGAAGTCGTCGCGATATTCGTATGGCTCGGTGGCTACCTGCACCTGCGGCTCATTCTGGGCGACGCCGTTGAGGTAGACGGTTCCGTTGACGAGGTGGATGTGATCTCCGGGGCGTCCGACGACGCGCTTGACGAGATAGAGATGCTCACCGTTGGGCTCCACGGTGGGCTTGAAGAAGACGATGATGTCGCCCCGCTGCACGTTGCGGTAGTGAACGAACGGAGCCCAGTGCGTGGGTGGGGCAAGCGTGATGCGATCGACCAAAACGTGATCGCCGACGAGCAGTGTCTTCTCCATCGAGGACGACGGAATCGCGAAATTCTGGAAGATGAAGGTGAGGGCAAAAAGGCCAAGGACGAGCACGCCGCAAATGGAGGCAAAGGCTTCCAGAGGGGTTTCTTCACTGCCGTGCCGGGTCTTTTCGGGCTTGGCGGCGGCTTTTTCGCCTGCTTTCTGGTCGAGCATCTGCTCCATGTGATTCGTCAAATCTCCTACTGCTATGCCATTTTCAGAGTACTATAGCCGGAATCTGCATTTGGGTCAGGTCGCCGACTCCTCTCCACCCCGCGGACGAAGACCTGTCCGCAGGGACCCCGGTCCCATTGATCGCGGCGAACTTGAGGGTGACGATTATGGGTACACCCTCTTATGGATACACCCTCTCTAAATTGCCTTAGCGAACGATGCGGAGGATGCGGTTCCACCGCGCGAAGCCCACTACCTTGTTGATGGCATCGTTGTCGTGTCCGAGTTTATCACCTGAGGTATCGAGAGCGGAGACATGCGGCACCTCGGGCAGGTCAGTGGTAGACGGCTGACGAAGCGAGAAATAAATGATGAAGGGCCGGCCGACGATCGCCGAGCGGGGAACGAATCCCCAGTAGCGGCTGTCGCGGCTATGGTTGCGGTTATCTCCCATGACGAAGTACTGACCAGGGGGCACGATGACATCACCGCCGGTCATGTTAGCGCGCATCCGGAGCCACCAATGTGTGTCGACGCCGGGATCGGTGTACGGAGCTGTCGGGAACTGGTCGCGGAAGTTGTCGGACCAGGCGGATTCATAGACGACGTAAGGCTCGGTGACCGCCTGTCCGTTGCGGAAGAGCACTCCGTCGCGCAGGTGAATGCGGTCGCCGGGTATCCCTACGACGCGCTTCACAATGTGCTCGGGCGGATCGAGCGGGAAGTGGAAGACGATGATGTCCCCTCGCTGCACCTGGCGGTAAGGGAGCAGGTGATGCCAGATGCCCGGCGGTCCGTAGATGGTCTTATTCACCAGGAGGAAGTCGCCGACCAGCAGCGTGCGCTCCATCGACTCGGATGGAATGCGGAACGGCTGGAGAATGAACGTGAGCGCGAATAGAGCGATCACCAGAATGGTGAGGAGCGAGCGGACGGTTTCCAGCGGCGACGGGTAGATGAAGTGCCGGGTATGCACGACGGGTTGTGATGTATTGGAGCCGGGCGGCGCGGGAGCAGGCGCGGCGTCGCCTTGGTCCACAAGCGTAGGCGCGGGGAGGCCAGGCTCGGGAACAGGAGCCTCGGGTGGAGAGGCGACCGGGTTGTGAAGGCTCTCAGTCATGCTTCTGAATCGGTTTGCGCGAGCAGGTCGATTTCGGCCAGGGCCGCCGGAGCGGTCTCGCCAGCGGTTTCGGCTCCAGAGCGGCTTCGTTCTAATTTGATGATGGCGCGACGGGCAGCTTCCTGCTCAGCTTTTTTCTTTGTGGTGCCGAGGCCGCGCGCCAGGGGTCGTGTTGCGACGCCGTTCTTCGCAACCGAGACCTCTACCAGAAAGCGCTTGCGGTGGTCAGGGCCGCTCTCGGCGCGGACGGAGTACTCGGGCTGTCCCCGCTTTTGAGCCTGAAGGCGCTCCTGGAGGGCGGATTTGTAATCGCCGATGCTCGCGCCGCGGAGGATCCTCTTGTGCAGACCGGCGGCATCGGGTTCAACGACTTCACGCAGAACGAAAGTGCGGACTATTTCGATTCCGCCGTCAAGGTAGAGAGCAGCCACCACGGCTTCAATGCAGTTGGCGAGGAGTGCGCCGTTACGGCGGCCCCCGCTGCGTTCTTCGCCGCGTCCGAGCAGCATGTAGTCGCCAAGTTTGAGCCGCGCGGCTACGAGGCCCAGATGGTGGCGGCTGACCAGTTCGGCACGGAAGCGGGTAAGCGGACCTTCGCGAAGGTCAGGGTATCGATGGCACAGATCTTCAGCGACCAGGAAGCCGATGACGGCGTCGCCGAGGAACTCCAACTGCTCGTTATCCGTGCTGGGGTCCGCGCTGTGGTCAGAGGGTGTTTCGGCCTGTGCGGTCTCGGCCGATTCAGTCTTGGCAAGATGCTCGGCAGAATGCTGGACAGGATGCTGGGCAGAATGGTGTTCATGGGCCAGCGAACGATGCGTGAGAGCGCGCTTCAGCAACTCGGGGTTTCGAAAGCGATGGCCGAGCAGCGTTTCGAGTTCTGGCACGCCCGATAACTTCTTCAACTCGAGAGATTCTCCTCTGGCGAAACTATTGCGGATGCTGGGCCTGCGCTGCGTCGGGCTGGGGCTGAGTTTTGGACGGCGGACCTCCCTTGTCGTCCTCGGCGTCAGGATCGGCGTGATGCGGCAAGGCGAAGGGCTGCTTCATTCCGTTCTCAGCGGCGCTCCGGGTGTCCGGCTGGGTGTCGCGCACTGCGAGTGCAGCCTTGTACTCGAGAAGGGCCTCATCGCGGTTTTCCTGCACATCGAGAATGCGCCCGAGATAGATATGCGCCCATGCAACCATACGCGGGTCGCTGGAGAGGCGAATGGTTTCGCGGAGAGCCGTTTCCGCTTGTTCCATTTTGCCGGTCATGAGGTCGGCACGGGCCAGGATGAAGTTCGCCCGCCCGGCCTCTGCCGTGTGGTCCTTCAGTGCGGATTCCGAGAGAGATGCGGCGGTGCCGGGGTCGCCCTTCACCAAGTCGAGTTCGGCCAAGTCGAGGCCATGGGGTTTCGAGGAGGTGCGGCGTACGACGTCAGTTGATCCCTCTTCAGCAAACTGGATGCCTTTGAGGCGGCCAAGCTCCTGGGGGATGTCCATGCCGTAGACCATCTCGCCGATGCTCTCCTTGAGGCTGGCAGGAGAATGCTCGAACTGGACGAGCTGGGTGTAGAAATAATGCGTCAGAACGAATCCGGCGGCCATGTCGCGACTGACCACCTGCTCGCGCAGCGCGTCGTCCTTTTGGAGGGCGGTATTGCGTGCCCGGTAAAGCGGGTCGAGTTCGCTGTGAGGGGTATTCGCGGGGATCTTCGGAATCTCCACCCCGGTCCCCATGGTGCGGGCCTCGACTGCGCGGATCATGCATTCGATGACAAGCGAGACGATATCGCTGCGATAGACAAAATCGAGAGGCGCGTCGCGGACGGTCTTGAGAAACGGCAGGAGGCGATCCATCGCGGTGGCGCGCGCATAGAGCAGCGGCTCTATCTCGTAGTGAAGGTAGGTGTGGCGCACCTCGTTCATGTGGATCGTGCCGTTGGCGGGTGAGGCCACCACGACATAGTTGGTGCCATAGACGCGGGCGTTGGTTTCCGCCGGCGAGAGCATCGGCTCGAGCACCACCAGGAAGCGCCGGTCTTCGTAACTGCTGACCGGCATCTTGAGGTAGATGTTCGTGTCGGTGATCATCCTGGTGAGGGGATCGTGCAGGCGGGCGACCTGTTCGTCATAAGCGGCGCGATTCTCGACCCAGATGGTGTGGAGCTTGATGGCCTGGGCGAAGGCACGAAGCAGAGGCAGCACGTCGACCACCTGCGTTGAGTCGGGCGGCAGGTCCTGCATTTCAACGCTCGTCGTAAGTTCGGGCGGCGGAGTCACATAGAGGGCGAGCGATACGTACTGCGCCAGATCGCGGCCGGTTTCTGGCAGCCGGTGCTGATTGATGAACTCGCAGAGATGGAAACGGGCGTCGCGGGCTTCCACCGATTGCTGGCTGGCCTGGTTGACCTGCTCACGAATGTGCTGCCGGATGGGGTCGGATTCCGAGAGGCCATTGTCGTATCCGCAGGCATTGAGGCCGACGGCGATGTCAAACAGGGCCTCGCTGGTTTGAAGACTGATTGAGGGACCGCCGGGCTCGACCAGCGCGGGCGGCTTGGGCGGAGGCGGCATCTTGGGGGCCTGGCCTGGGCTGGACGCGGAGTTCGATGGCTGCTGCGCAAAGGAGGAACATGCCACCGCAAGAGTTAACGCAGGCAGGATGATTGAGCGAGTGAAATGCAGGGAAAAGCGCATAAATGGCGCGGAGAGCCATGATCGGGGAGATGCTGACCCACCAATTCGAGTCTATGCGTGCGAAAGTGGAGGGGTCAAACATCAGGGAACAGGGCTCAGGGAACAGTGAGTAGGAGAGTATGGAGCAGGCGGTATATATAGCAGGTTTCCCTCTCAGGACCGTTGAGGCGAGCCTTGGTTCGAAACCTGCGGGTCGCTCCGGTACGTGCGCCCAAAGGCTGTGCACGCGGCCGGGATGACTGCCCTTTCGAGCAACTTCATGGAGCGCGCGAAAGCGGTGGCGCATCGAAAGCCCGTTATGTCTCGCGCAGCGCTGTGGATCGAATTTCTTGTGTTGTTTGTCGGGCTGCCGCTCGGGTATCGGTTCTCGCCGCGGCCAATTCCGGCGCTGCCGGTGCTCTGGGTGGCCGCACTCTATTGTTATTGGCAGTTGCGCCGCGACCCGACGTTCCCGCTCATCCTGCTGTGGAATCCGGGAGCCACAGCGGGGCAACTTCTCTCGATTTTCGTATGCTTTGGGATCGCTGCGGCGATTGTATGGTCCGGTGTTCGCCTGATGGCCCCCGAACTTCTCTTCAGTTTCGTACGCACACGGCCGATTTTATGGGCGCTGGTAATGGTTCTCTATCCGGTGCTGTCGGCTTATCCGCAGGGAATTATCTATCGCAGCTTTCTCATGCACCGGTACGCGGCGATTCTGCCACAGGGTGCGGCCATGATTTTTGTGAGCGCAGCGGCCTTCGCGTTCATGCACATCATTTTCCGGAATCCTCTCGCGGTGGCGCTGACGTTTGCGGGTGGGATTCTGTTCGCGTGGAGGTACAGCGCGACCGGCAGCCTCTTCACGTCTTCGCTCGAGCACTCGCTCTACGGGTGCTGGCTATTCACCGTGGGGCTGGGGCAGTATTTCTATCACGGGCGGATAGCCTTCAAGTAGCCCATTGCTGATTTCTCATTCCGGACACACCAAAGGCTCCAGCCGCAGCCGGAGCCTTATCGTCAGATCAGTCCGAGGTTACTGCTTGGGCGTGGCCGAGCCGGAAGCACGCGGAGTGGTGGCGTGCGTTGGCGCAGGGGCCGTGGGCATACTCGACGAAGCAGGAGTTGCAGGAGCGGGCACGCCGGACTTGGCGTTGTAGGCCTGGATGACGGCCGCAGTGATGTCCGTCGTCTTGCTGGCCCAGAGAACGGTGGGAGCCTGCTGCTGGCTGGCCGCGGCATCGAGAACGACGGAATAGCCATTCTGCTCGGCGTAGGTTTGCAGAGTCCCGTAGACTTTTTCAGCAAGCTGCTGGTAGGTCTGCTGCATCTCCTGCTGGAAGTCGTTCGAGGCATCCTCGCCGCTGCGCTGATATTCCTTTTCCTTGTCGTCGATGGTCTTCACGCGAGTGGCGCGCTCGGATTCGCTCAGCTTATCGCCGTTGGCCTGGAGCTGCTTCTTGAGGTTGTCGATCTCGTCCTGCAACGCCTTTAGCTGGTTGCGCTTGGGATCGAATTTCTTCTGCAGTTCGCCAAAGTTGCGCTGTCCCTCATTGGTCTGGGCGACGGCCGCCTGGAAATTGATCACTGCAATCTTGGCGACACCCGGCGCGGCCGCGCTGGATGTCCCGGCAGCGGCGGCACTCTGGGCAAGAGCGCTCGCGCCAAGGCCCGACGCAAGCAGGCAAACAAGTGGCAACGAACTTAACGTGACACGCTTCATGGAAATCAACAAATCCTCCGGTGTGAATGAGATCGCCCGCACATGCGGAAGCGAACTTCGCTTCCTGGTCTACCTGCTGCGCTGTTCGTCGAGGCAGATTCCACGCCGGGACGGCGCAGAACGCAAATTACGAGACACGATCAGAAGACATATTCAGGAACTTGAGCCAAATTATATAGGCTCGCAACCCTGAACCGTCAAACAAGCTACTTTAACAAATCGTCAAATCAGCCAGCAGACCGCTGGCTGATTAGACGCTGGATCCGGCTAGAAGGTAGTGCTGACCGTCAGCCGGAAGGTTTTGGCCGGCTCACGCAGCTGCAATTGGGCTCCGTAGGCCTGGATCGCCTGAGCGTAGGTGTAGTCCCCAGCGCCGCCGGCCGGAAACATGGCACGGGTGATCAGGTTCTGGGTAAAGAAGTTCTTATCCAGCCGCAGAGGGTTGTAAGCATAGTAGAGGCGGAACGGCGCGTTGATGATCGGCATCATCACGTCAAGCTCGGCGCCGATCGAGTCGCGCGGCTTGTAATTGGTGCCCGGGATCACATGGATCAGGTTGCCGAAGTTGATTGGAACGCCGCCCTGGCAAGCGCTGTTGACGTAATTGGGGCAGCCGTAGAGAGGCGAGTTGAGAATAGCTGCTCCCTCGGGGCTCTGGCGCAACTGGCCGCCGACGACAGCCATATCCATGCCGAGGTCGTTGAAAAATGCGAAGCTCACGGTTCGGGCATAGATCGGTATGCGGTACTCCACATTGGCGGTCCAGTTGACATCGCCGCCAATGGATGCGATGCCGTAAACCGGGATCGGAATCTGGAGAGGGCCCACCGTTGGATTGGTAGGATCGCGCGGCACCGTGGTGCCGTCCGGGTTGGTGAGGTTGAAGAGCACACGCGTGGGCACAAAGCCGTACGGCGTCACAGAGCGAACGTCGAAGCCGCGCAGATCGGCCTCGCCGCCGGCGTAAAAGCGGTTGAACGGCGGAGCCACATCTCCGCTGATGCCATGAATGAACGCACCCTGAAGGCGATAACCGAAAACGTTGCGGCCCTCGGGATTCAACCTGAGGCCCTTGATGGGATGGAAGCTGCGGTATTCCACGACCGGGCTGACGTAGCGTACGTTGCCCCATAGGCCGGCCAACTGCAGGATGGCCGAGAATTCCGACCCGTGATGCGGCTGGTACGCAGCGTCCAGCTTGTTCATGGTGAAACTGAACGAAGCCTGGCTGTTCAAGATGCCAGTGAGGGCGTTCTGGCCCTGAATGCCGCTGCGGAAAGCCAGCGTCTGAAAGAAGTTGGCGGAGGCCTGGCTGAAGGTCGAAACCGACTGCCGGTTGAAGCTGTAAGTAAAGCCGACGCTCTTGAAGCTGCGATGGATGGGATACCTGGCCGAAACGCTGAATCCCGTGGACGACTGGTTGTACTTCTGCAGGAGCGACTGCTGCGCGTTGGTGAGGTTGTTGGGATTGCCGCCGGAGAGTTTGTAGTTCTTGGTGGCGTTGTAGTCGTACTTGTTGTCGAAGATCTGGAATCCGAAATTGAGCGGCCGGTTGCGGAAGTACGGCTCGTTGAAGCCGAAGAGCAGTGTGCGCGAGATGTCGCCCCCGTTGGCCTGCACCGTCAATGTTTCGCCGAGACCGAGGAAGTTGTTGGTCTGGTAGTTGAGTCCGATGAACGCTCCGCCGACACCGCTGACGCCTCCGTTGAGTCCGATGGAGTTCTTGCCCTTCTCTTTGACCTTCAGAAGAAGGTCGACGGTGCCGGCTTCCTGGTTCTGGTGGGTTTCAGAGTCCTGATCGACCTTGAGCGGGTCGAAATAGTCGAGCTGATTGAGGCGCAGCAGGCTCAACTCCCACAGGTGGCTGTTGTAGACCTGGCCTTCCTCGAGGAGCAATTCGCGGCGGATAACGAAGTCGCGCGTGACGGTGTTGCCCTGGAACTCGATGCGGGAGACGTAGAAGGGCTTGCCCTCGTCGATGTCAACGCTGAAGGAGACGGTCTTCTTTGCGTCGTCGATGGTGGGGTTCGGAATGGCCGAGAAGTTGATGTAGCCGAGCTGGCCGTAGGCCTTGCGAAGGTTTTCGAGGCCCTTACCGAAAAGCGTGGCACTGAACCACTCGCCGTCTTTCTGTGCGAACTGGCTGCGCAGCGCCTTCACGTTCGTGACAGCTTTATTGCCTGTAAAGGTGATGGATCCCAGACGGTAGCGCCCCCCCTCATCGATGGGCATGGTGATGTCGATGCGCTTGCCCTTGCGCGGGCGGAAGGTAAGGAAGGAAAGTCCGGTTTCGTTGCGCAGGTGAGTCTGCGGATCGCCGACGCTGGCGCGGAAGTATCCGCGGTCACGATAGGCCTGGCGGACGCGCTCGGAGTCTTCCTCAAGTTTGCTAGCGTCGTAGGTGCGGGCAAACAGGTTCTCGAAGAAGATCGACTTGGGAATGCCGATGGGGCGCAGGTTTCTCATCGACTCGCGCAACACGCGCGAGTTGACGTGCTCGTTGCCGGTGAACTGAATCTTGCCGACTTTGACCTTGGGGCCTTCCTTGATGATGAAGTTCACCTGGACGGAAGCGGGCGGAATTTTCTTGATGTCTGCCTTAATGGTGGCGAACTGGTGTCCGTGCTCGGCGAGAAGCTCCTTGAGGACGGCGATCGCGCGTGCAACGCGGGTGGGATCGTACTTGCTCTCGATCGAGATACCGACCTTCTCCTTCTTGAAGCGGTCGAGTACATCGGACTGCGTGACGGAGCTCAGGCCTTTGTAATTGATCTCACGAATGGTCGGCTTCTCCGTGACATAGACGTCAAGGATGATGCCCTTGGGTGACTCTTCCCTCTCGATGCGCAGGTTCTCAAAGTACCCGGTGTTCCACAGCGAGTTAAAGTCGCGCTCCACGGTCAGCGGATCATACGGCTCGTTGACGTGGCTGAACATGCGCGCCAGGATGGTTTCCTTCGGGATCTGCCGGTTGCCGATGACGCGAATCTGCGTGACGACCTGTTGCTGCGCCCACGCCGACAGGGTGACGAGGCAGCAGAGAAAGGTGAAGCACTGCAGTGCGCGGCGAATTGGACGGCGCAAGTTCTGGCTCAGTTGCATCCGGGAGCTTGCGCCCCCACGTTCGACGGGAAAGATAAGCACACCCTCACTGCGAAAAATCAGGCCAATCTTAGGCAAAATGCGATTATATGGGAGCCAAGCCGCAGACCAAAACTCCGACGCGCGGCTCGCCATCAGAAACGAGCGCACACGGTTGAGTCGCCATCAGCTTTCGAGCTCAGCACTGATGAGATACCCTTCGCGGTCCCAGCGGATATCGAGAACGTTGGGCTTGCAGCACACCTGACAGTCCTCGACGTAGGATTGCCGCAAACCGGCTGATTCATCGACGACAGTTTCATTCCACTCTCCACATCCTGCACATTGAAACTCCGCGGATAACGGCATATTGAGGGTGTTAACACTGGCGCGGGAAAGAACGCCAGAACTGCATTGAGATTGCTTTAGTCTAACGGACAGGGGCACCCGGTATGTGAGAGCACACGCCGGACCTTTTAGGTAGACGGATCAGGGCGCCTGCAGGGGAGCAGCCTTCCGCACCTCCACCAGCGTCGAGTAGAAGGTTGCTCCCCCGCCAAGGTCGGTGAGGCGTTGCGAAGTCAGCAGATTCACGTTGTGACCGCCGGGCGAAAGCTTATTCCATGAGAGGCGCGAGGCGACTACCCCGGCGGGGACGGTTGCATGTCCATTTCCGGTTACGCGCGCGGTCAGGCGAATGCTGCCGCGAGCGTTGAAGACTTCGACGAGGTCGCCGTCGGAGATGCCGCGCGGCTTCGCGTCGTCGATGTGCATTTCGAGGATGGCGAGGTGGCCGTTCTCCATCTTCTGGTGCACAGGAAGATTCGCGAAGGTGGAGTTCATGTAGTTATCGGCCTTGCGAGGCAGAAACTCGAGCGGATATTGCGGCGTGCTTGCGCTGGCGGCGTGGCGCGATTCAGTCGGGGGAACAAAGTTCGGCAGCGGGTCGAGCCCCTGGGCGGCGAGCGCCTCGGAGTAAAACTCGACCTTGCCGGAGGGTGTGGCGAATTGGCCACTGGTGAACGGAAGGAACCGCTCGCCGCGGCGCTCCTCTTCGAATCTGAGACGTATGTGGCCTCCAGCTTCGGCGAGGCTTTGCTCGGTGATGCCCTCGAACTGTGCAGGCTGCTTGCCATTCGAGCGCAGCGCCTGCGCGATCAGATCGTCGGCGGTGTCGCGGAAGCAGCTTTCGGTAAAGCCCATGCGCTGCCCGAGCTGGGAGAAGACCTGAACGTTGGATCGCGCTTCGCCGAGCGGCTCGATGGCCTGCTCGGACAGCTGCACGTAGTGGTGCCCGTAGGCGCCCTGAATCTCCTTGTGCTCGAGGAATGTGGTGGCGGGCAGGAGAATGTCGGCGTAATCGGCCGTGTCGGTGAAGAATTGCTCGTGGACGACAGTGAAGAGGTCTGCTCGCGCCATGCCGCGAAGCACCTGTGCCTGATCGGGAGCTACGGCCGCGGGGTTTGAATTGTAGACGAAGAGGGCGTGCACGCGCGGATTGTCGAGCTCTGTGAGTGCGTGGCCGAGCTTCACCATATTCACAATGCGCGCCTCACGCTTAAGCGGACTCGCGAGCATCAGGTCGGGGCGCTCAAGCGCGTGTCCGTCCCACGGGAAAGCGCCACTGGTAGAAAGCTGGAGGCCACCGCCACGGCGCTTCCAGGCTCCGATGAGAGCCGGCAGCATGGCCACGGTCCGCGCGGCCGCGCCGCCGTTCTCCGAGCGCTGGATGCCGTAGTTCATGCGGATGACGGCGGGTGCCGTAGTGGCGTACTCGCGGGCGAGGCGTTCGATGTCAGCGGCCGGAACTCCCGTCCAGGCAGCGACCCGTTCGGGTGTGTAGTCCGCTGCGCGGTTGCTGAGTTGATCGAAGCCGTGTGTATGGGTCGCAACGTAATCGCGGTCATAGAGCGAGTCGCGGATGATGACGTGCATCATGCCCAGCGCGAGTGCGACGTCGGTTCCGGGATGGATGGGGATGTGCCAGTCGGCAAGGCGTGCCGTCCGTGTGGAATAGGGAGACAACGAGCTTCGCGCCGCTTCGGCGCGCCTCCTCGATCATCGGCCACAAGTGGATATTGTTGCCGTGGACGTTGGCTCCCCAGGCGATGATGTAGCGGGAGTGACGGAAGTCTTCGGTGTCTGTACCGAGCTTTTGCCCGTAGACAGACAGCAGCGCTTCGCCGCCGGCCTTCGAGCAGATGGTGCGGTTGAGCCGCGACGCTCCAAGGCGGTGGAAGAAGCGGCGGTCCATGGAGCCGTATCCGAGGACGCCGATTGTACCCGCGTAGGAATAGGGCAGGATCGACTCCGGACCGTGCTTGTCGCTGATCTGCTTGAGACGCGCGGCGATGGTGTCGAAGGCTTCGTCCCAGCTGATGCGCTCGAATGCTTCATGCTCGCGGCCCTGCGGCAGCGGACCCTTCTCCACGCCGGAGCGGCGGCGCATGGGATAGAGCAGGCGGTCCGGCGAATAGACCCGGTCGAGGTACTTTGCCACTTTGCCACAGAGAAAGCCGCGCGTGACCGGATGCTTCGGATCTCCCTGGATGCGCGTTGCCCGTCCGACTTCGTCGATGGTGACCAGCACTCCGCAGGAGTCCGGGCAATCGTGAGAACAGACGGTATGAACGGTGCGGGTGGGCATGTGATGATTGTATGCCCGCCCGAGGACGGCGAAAATGCGTGTGAAATACTTCGGTGCGGAGGAAGACCGATGCGATTTTCGAGATCGATGGCCTGCGTGCTGGTGTGTTTCGCTGCGGCAGCCGTGGCACAGAGCGCCCCTGTTCAGACGAAGGACTCAATTGCGATCGAGCAGGTGCTTCATGACCAGCAGGAGGCATGGAACCGCGGCGACATCGACACATTCATGCGCGGCTATCTGGATTCGCCGGACACGACCTTCATCGGCAAGACGATCAGTCATGGCTACCAGCCGATCCTGGAGCGATACAAGAAGGGTTATGCGTCGCGGGCCGCGATGGGAACGCTGGACTTCTCTGAGATCACCGTGCGCATGCTGGGCAACGACCATGCGGTGGTCACGGGGAGGTATCACCTGACGAGAACGGCGGAGGGAGGCGGCGATGCGAGCGGCATCTTCTCGCTTATTTTCGAGAAGGAAGCCGACGGCTGGCGGATCATCCTCGATCACACGTGTTAAGGCCGCGGAAGATAAGACGAGCCTACTATTTACCGCGTCCAACGGAAATCGTAATTGCTCGTGTGCTGCACGGTTCGCGCGATGTAAGCGCTATTGCAGAAGAAGAGGGATTTGGGCTTTGATGTCCCGAATCCCTCTATTCCGCTCACGTGGCGACGGCGGCAGGAAGCGTTATCGTGAAGGTGGTTCCGTGATCGCTTCCGCCGGTTTTCGTTTCGACCGTGAGGGTGCCGTTGTGCTTTTCGATCAGACCGCGGCTGACCCACAGGCCGAGACCGGTGCCGACATCCTTTTTGGTAGTGAAAAAC
>JAFAKX010000243.1 GCA_019234945.1 Silvibacterium sp. | reverse complement strand
AGGAACTCGCTGTTGAAGGGCGCAAGATCCTCGAGCGATCCGCCGCCGCGCGCGAGAACGATCACGTCGGCCTCCCGGGTGCGATTGAACCAGGCGATGCCAGCCTCGACTTCGGCGGCTGCCGCTTCGCCCTGCACAAGCGCCGGATAGAGCAGCACCTGCAGCGCGCCGTGGCGGCGACGCACAATGTTGACGAAGTCGCGGATCACGGCACCCGAAGGCGACGTAACGATGCCCACACACCGGGGAAATGCGGGCAGCGGCCGCTTGCGATCGGCATCGAACAGGCCCTCACGCTGGAGTTGGCGCTTCACCTGCTCAAAGGCAAGCTGTAGCGATCCCGCGCCGATCGGTTCGAGATGCTCGGCGACGATCTGCATCTGGCCGCGCTGCTCGTAGACAGACAGGCGCCCGCGGAGGAGAATGTGCAGTCCATCCTCGGGGCGGAAGTGCAGCAGCCGAGCCTGGCTGCGGAAGAGCACGACGGAGAGTTGCGCAGCATCGTCCTTCAGCGTGAAGTAGACGTGCCCTGAAGCCGCTGGCCGCAGGTCGCAGATCTCACCCTCAAGCCACAGATCGGAGAAGGCCCGTTCCACCTGCGCCCGCAGCTCGGCTGCAAGCTCGCTTACTCTCCAGATGCGACGCTGGGGTTTGGGCGCTTCGAAGGTGAATCCGAGCTGAGTGTCTGAGTTGGATGCTGCGTCCACAAACGTTCAGTGTACATCGCGCTAACGGCGGAAGCGCGAGAAGAGCCAGAACAGCAGCGTGAGCAGAATGCTGAGCAGGATCGAGGTACCGAGAGGGAAGAACACGGTGACGTTCTTGCGGCGCCAGGTGAGGTCGCCGGGCATGCTGCCGAACGAAATTCCGAGCCTGCCCAAGAGGAGTATCACGCCGCCCGCGACAACGAGAATCAAGCCGATCTGGATGAGCATGCGCGCCAGGGACGTCATGCAAGTAGATTACGCAAACTCCTATTGACGTGCGTGCGGGAATCCTGCTTTGCTTGCCTTGAACGGAGGGCGAGCTTTGCAGATACTCTGGTTCTGCGCGGGTGTGGCATTGATTCTGGTTGCATTGCTGGATGCTTTCCAGACGGTGATTTCGCCGCGCCGCGCGACGGGGCGCTTCCGCATCACCCGGCTCTTCTACATTTTCACGTGGTGGCCGTGGTCGCACCTGGCATTTATGATTTCCCATCCGCGAAAGCGCGAGACGGCGCTGAGCGTTTACGGGCCACTTTCACTTTTGCTGCTCATAGTCATCTGGGCGGCGGGCCTGCTGGCTGGATTCGCCCTTTTGTTCCACTCAATGCGGGCGCCCCTGGCGGACAACATGTTCAGGGGTAACGACGTTCGCTCAGACCTATACATCAGCGGCACGACCATTTTTACCCTGGGGATCGGCGATCTGACGCCGCATTCTGGCTGGGCGCGGCTGATAATCGTGCTCGAATCGGGTATAGGCCTGGGATTTCTGGCCATAGTGATCGGCTATTTTCCCGTGCTCTATGGAGCATTTTCGCGGCGCGAGGTCAGCATCTCGCTGCTCGATGCGCGCGCCGGAACACCGCCTACGGCTGCCGAACTGATGCGCCGTCATGCCTTCAAGGGTGGCGGCGAAGCTCTAAATGTCCTGCTGATTGAGTGGGAGCGATGGTCAGCGGAGCTGCTCGAGAGCCACATCTCTTATCCGCTGCTCTGCTATTTCCGCTCGCAGCATACAAATCAGAGCTGGCTTTCCGCGATGACATCCGTGCTCGACGTCTGCGCCCTGATGATTGCTGGTGTGCAGGATCACGCGGCGCGGCAGGCGCAGCTTACATTCGCTATCGCGCGCCACGCGCTGGTCGATATCTCGCAGATCTTCTCGCTCAAACCAATTGCAGATGGCGAGGATCGTCTGCCGCCCGAGCGATTCGACCTGCTCTACGGAAGCCTCTGCCAGGCGGGCATCCGCGTCTGCCGCGACAATGATTCGATGGAGCGTCTGAAGAAGATGCGGCTGCTCTACGAGGGCCACGCGCGAGCGCTGAGCGAGTATCTGTGTATGCCCCTGCCGCCCTGGGTCGCCGCGCAGCCCCACAAGGACAACTGGCTCTCAGTGGCGAAGGTCAGGGAGCAGACCGAGTCGGTCAGCCAGGAGAACGTCAACCTGGAGACGGCGCTCCCAATTGCGTATCACGACGATGAGCACCACATGTTCTGATCGAGGTGCTCAGCTCCACTGCTCAAGTCCGGGAGGCAATCACAGCTTCGAGTTCCTGCACCCAGGAGCTTAGTTCGCCGGCGCGTCGCACGCAGGTTGAAGCATCGCCCGCGAGCAGAGCTTCAATCTTCGACGCAAGAACACTGCCGTGCGGGAGCCCAAATGTCCCGAGGATTCCGGCGAGCTTGTGGGCCGCCTCTTCACCAGCCTTGCGGGCGCGATCATCGAGGGAACTTTCGTTGAGCATGTCCTTTGTATTGCGAATCGATGTGAGCCGCTCGATAAGGATGGGGTAGTTTTTTACCCACAGCATCTGGAGAAGATCGTCGATCTCCATCGCGTGGTCTGGCTTGTCGCTCATGCGCCTTTCTTAGTCTTTCCAGCCGAGTGCGTCGGACATTTGCTGCGCCAGTGTCATCGGATCGAACGGCTTGAACAGCACGGCGGAAACACCAAGACTGGCAAATCGTTTCTGGTCCGGTCCCTGCACTTTCGCCGTGAGCAGGATGACAGGAATTTTTGCGGTTTCGGCGGCCTTCTTGAGCTCAAGAAAGGTGGTGGGACCATCCATGCCGGGCATCATTACGTCCAGCAGGATCGCATCGGGCTGGTCTATCTGCGCGCGGCGAATGCCCTGGGCTCCGGAGCTTGCAGTGACCACATCCCATCCGGCGACCGTTTCGAGGCTCATAGCGGCCACCTGTCGGATGTCATCTTCGTCATCAATGATCAGGATACGGCGTTGCATGGGGGGATCCTTCACTGGGCGAAACTAAAAGTTAGATTTGCACATCCTCGACCTATACAGAAGTTCCTCTCTAGATACGCAAGGATGATAGTCCAACGAGTGTTTTGAGCTGGGGAAAATGTTACATTGCGGCAGAGTGCTATTCAGTCGAAGGCAATGTGCGCTTCGGCTCCCCGGTAACGGCGGAGCATGGTGAAGACCAATGCTTCGACGTCCTGCGGCTGCACTTTCGTCTTGGTAAGAAACTCGGTTTGACCCAGCTGGAAGAGGCCGCGCTCCGCGTTCGAAATTTCACGGGCCGAGTAGACGACAAGCGGCAAATGGCGGAATTCCTTGCGACCACGTAGCCAATCGATAAGCTCGAGGCCGTGCCCATCCGGCAAAGCAAGGTCGAGAATAATCAGGTCGGGCCGAACTGACTCACACAATTCGATGGAGCTCCTGAGGCGCGCGGCGTGGTGAACGACGATTCCGGCGTGCTCGAATGTCGTCAGAATCACGCGCGCCAGGTCGATGTCGTCTTCTACCAGCAGCACGGTGGGGTGCTCACGCTGCCCTTTGACAAGGCGCGCAAGTTCGGTGAGGAGAAGTGTTTCGTCGACAGGCTTCTGCAGCCACGAGTCAGCGACCTGAGCCTCTCCATTGCGCTCTTCGGGGGAAAGCAGGCTGAGCACGACGATAGGGACCTGCGCCAATGCTGGATCGTCGCGCAGAGCGCGCAACGTCTCCAGGCCCTCGCGCCTTTGCTGCGGGACGCCGAGGAGGATTGCTCCAAGCGAGAACTGCTGGGCGAGATGGATGGCCTGCTCGCGGTTCTCGGCTTCCAGGATTCGGTAGTTCCGTTTGCGCAGAGCATCGACGATCTGCCGGCGCGCCGCCGGATCGCTCTCGCAGATAAGCACAGTGTCGTCCTTCGCAAAAGACTCCGTGACGAAGCCGCCAGAATCCGGCAACGCTTCGAGGCGAGTGCGCTCGGGAAGAAAGAGGCGGAAGATGGATCCGTGGTCACGGTTGTGCTCGGCCCAGATGCGCCCGCCATGCTGTTGCACAATGGTGCGGCAGATGGCGAGACCGAGCCCGGTGCCGCCCTTCTGGCGGGAGTCGGACGCATCGACCTGCTGGAAACGGTCGAAAATGCTTTCAAGCTTGTCGGTGGGTATGCCGCGTCCCTCATCGATCACGCTGAGGATCGCACCACCTTCCACCGAACCTGCTTCAACCATCACCGTCGAGTCTGGCTGCGAGAACTTGATCGCGTTGCTCAGCAGGTTGGTGATGACCTGAACCATGCGGTCGGGGTCGACCTCGATTGAGGTAGGTTCGGTCTTGACCAGCAGGCGGATGCTAGCCGCGTCCGCCATGGGCTGCATTGCATCGACGACCTGATTCGCGAGCTCATTCAGGAACGACGGCCTGAAGTTCAGCGGAGCGCGGCCGGACTCCATGCGCTCGAGGTCGAGGATGTCGTTGATGAGGCGGACCAGCCGGTCGGAGTTCGAGACCGCTATACGCAAGAGGTTCGCGGCCTTGTCGCTCATTTGTCCGAGGAGTCCGGACGACAGCAGCCCCAACGCACCGCGGATAGATGTGAGCGGGGTGCGCAGTTCGTGACTGACGGTGGAGACGAATTCGTCCTTCATGCGGTCGAGCGCATACCGCTGTCCGATGTCGCGGAAGCTGAGCACGCTGCCGAGAATCACGCCGTGCTCGAGCATGGGATTCATGGAGAATTCGACCGGGAAGGACGTGCCGTCCTGCCGGTAGAACACGTCCTGCCCGCTCGTGCTTTCATGCGTCAGGAATGCCCGGCGCGCGCGGCATGTGTCGTCGCAGACCTCACCGGAGGCTCCGGAGTGAACGATGGAGTGGACGGGCCGGCCGATGAGACTGGTGCCCAACGCTCGCAGCATTTCGGCGGCGGCCGGATTGACGAAGTCCACCCTGCCTTCGGGGTCCACGCCGAAGATGCCGTCGGCCACCGACCTGAGGATCAACTCGTTCTGCTGATTGAGCTCGCGCACGCGGCTCTCCTGCGCGGAGCGGGCCATGAACTGCCCGATCGATGCGCAGACTGTTTCGACCGTGGCCATGGTCTCGGAGTCTTCTTCACGCCGCTGGCGGCTGAAGAGCTCCACGGCTGCAATGATCTTGTTGCCGACGCGCACCGGCACTGCCCATCCCGAGATGAGTCCGTCATGCCGCGCCGACTGGCCGCGCAGGAAGCCGGGGTCTTCGCGCATATCGACGATCCATCGCGCCGATCCGAGGGTCCAGACCAGGCCAGGCAGCCCCTGACCGCGGCTGAACGAGCGTGAAGTGCTGTCCTGCATAAACTCGGCGTACGAGCGCCCCGGAGCCGACCAGCTGCAGTCGAAGCGAATGCGCTGTTGCATTTCGTCGACGACCCACAGGTTGGCGATGTCGTATCCGAGGTCGGTGCAGAGCACGGCGAGCACGCCGGGCAGCGCCTCCTCCTGCGAGATCGACTGACCGACGATCTGACTCACCTGGAGCTGCATGGCCAAACGGCGCTCGCGGCGGTTTCGCTGGGTGACGTCGCGGAAGATGCAGCGGATCGACACGGGGCGGCCTTCGTCGCGGCGGCAGCTCATGCCGGCCTCGATTTCCACGCCGACGCCGTCCGTGTTGCGCAGATTCAGAGGCTCTCGCTCCACCTTTTCGCCGTTAAGCGCCCGGCGGAAGAGTGCTGCGGCTTCGGCCTGCACCTCGGGCGGGAAGGGGGATTCGAAGCTCATCAGCCCTTCGAAGCCCTCGCCGTTGATACCGAACACGGTCTGCCAGGCGGGATTCACATACAAATAGCGGCCATGTGGGCTGAGCGTGGCGATCATCTCGATGGCGTTATCGAAGATGTCGCGGTAGCGCTCCTCGCTTTCGCGCAGCGCCTGCTCGGCGCGCCGTGTCGCCGTCAGGTCCGTGCTGATGGCCACCAGCCCGGTCACCGCCCCCTGCTGAGAGCGTACCGCCGACAGATACACCATCGCCGGGAAGGTGCTGCCATCCTTGCGGCGGTACTGCATCTCCACGCCGCGCACCCGGCTGGCAGGGAAGCTGGTGATGTATTGCACGAAGCTGTGCAGGATCGAGCTCATGCCCGAGTTGGTGGCCTGTGCCGGGGCCGTATGCATTCGGGTGAGGGAGGCTACGAGCTGGTGGCCCACCCGGTCCATCTCGCCTTCTGGAAATAGCTGCTGCGCCTTGAGTTTGCCGCACACCTCCGCGGCTGTGTAGCCCAGCATACGCTCGGCTGCCGGATTGAAGAGCAGTAGGTCGCCCTCGAGGTTGGCGGCGATGATCATCGGCCCCGCCGAGTCCAGGATGCTCTGCTGCAGTTGGGCGAGGTGCTGGAGCTGCCGCTCGGCCTGTTTTTGGCGCTGGAAGAGGCGGAAGCCCGCGATGCTGGCGGCAATGAGCAGCACCTGCGCAGCGAGCCAGCAGGCAATGAACCAGAAAAGCCGCTGAACGTCGGGCGTCCCGGGCGAGCGCATCGCCCGCGTCAACACGAAGACGCCGCTCAGGGACAGAGCCAGAGATGCAACAAAAACAACGGTCTGCGCTCGCGGGTTTCGGGCCAGGATCACGTCAGTCGCTCAAGGTGACAGCCGGTTGCAAGCCTTTTCGTAGGGCCGGATCGGCACCTGCCGGTCCAGAATGGTCTGCTCTGAATCTGGTCCAAGGATCGCGGAAATATGTGGGATCCCAATGTGCACGACAACCTCAGCTAGAAATACAGAGATTCCAAAAGGGAACAGCAGAATATTTGTACGAAGTAAGGAAATTATAGGGGTATTTGAACTGATCGCAGCAAACATTTGCAATCGGGAAGTGTTAAAAGGCATCCGGCGTGTAAAGGCGGGAATCCGGCGAGCCTGAATTGGGGATGAGTGGCGAGGGTGCTGCTTTTAAATGGCTGTGGAACGCTTATGAACCCGCTGGAGTCCCCGTTCGAACGGGATCAGGTTAGACGACGAGCGCCGCTCTCGCGCCGGAGTCATCACACGACGCGCCGAGGAGCGACACAACTGCCAGAACCAGACAAACGAAACAATGTACA
>JAFAKX010000138.1 GCA_019234945.1 Silvibacterium sp. | reverse complement strand
TGTGAAGTTCGATCTTCCTTCAAAACTCTTCATATGAACGAACGCCCTCAGAACTGCGTCCTGGAATGCATCTTCGGCGTCCTCGCGGTTCTTCGTGATGCGATAGATTCTCGGCAGGACTTTCCTCGAATGGCGTTCGTAAAGTTCGACAAAGGCGCTGCGGTCTCCTGCCCTAGCAGCCGAAACCAGAAGATCGTCGTCCCATGCGCTTAAGCATTCGTCGATAACGACACTGTTGTGGTTCAGAACCGGCACGTCCATCAGGTTTGCATGCGTTGACAATTGTCACCTCTAGCTGTTTTTCGTAGTTGAGTTAATGCACTCCAAGAACACTGCATGGCGCGTCGAGCGCAATTTCGTAAGCCCTGCTCCACAGGCGCAATATGTGCGAAGAATGGCGGTGAAGGCCAACGACAAGCAGATCGGTCTTGTGGTCGAGCAGGAGGCGCATGATGGCGTCCACCGTGTCGCCCTCCAGCAAATGAGTCTCGAGGTCGCGCAGAGCTTCCCTCTCGGTGGGTCGCAGTCTGATGAACAGAAGCGAGACCAGCATGCCGTCTGAAACATGTAATGGACCAAGGTGGCCATTGTTCCTCCCCAGGGAAGCCAATCGCTAACGGTCGCTCCCCAAACACCTGCTCCCGCTGCAAGACAATGACCAAAGGGATGTCATTGAAAACACAGCAGCAGCAGGCTTAACTGCCGACAGACGACTGCCATTTGCCAAGCGCCGTGTTGGCAGGCTGACAAAACTGCGACTGGGATTCGCTTTTGTCGGCGCGTTGAGCGGCTGTGCCTCTTACTAAGACAAATCGTTGTCATTTGCTATGGCTTTGGGCGTCGGCCGCCTCATCACCCTTTTGATTTTCAGCCGGTTACATATGGCCGCTGCAAAGCATAAGCGGTGTGTGTGCCTGCATGATCTGTCAGGAATGGACGATCCAGAGTGCGGCGAAATTTTTGGAACGTCCCGCGCTCCGCAACAAAGTGAAAGATGTCGCGAACTCCATGAATCAGTCTCAAAGCGCGCCAGACCCGATGGCAGGTTGAGGATGTCTTGCGCCCGTCAGGATTGAGCTCTTTCAGGGTCATTTTGCCACCCTGCGCATCTTGTGCTAAGTTCAGGTTGTGATCATCCGGACCAGCCCGCTGTCGGCTTGTCTGCTCGCCCCCCAGGCGGGCGCGGCGGCTTGTTGTTGCCGCTAAATTTGCGATGACCTGCATCCGGATTCTCCTCCGGTAGAAACCGTTCCAGCAACAACGAAGAAGTTCAGAGTTTCTGAATGATCGTTTCCTCACCCACGCATTCATCTCTTCTCCAGGTTTGCCGCATCTGCCGCAGCCTCGTCGGTTGTTGTCGCTGACTCCTTCCGCTCCTCTTTCGCATTTCATCGTTCACCCGAACATTTGATTCATCCAGGAGCACACTAATGAATCGGTTCCGCATTTCTCGAGGCCTATATTTATTGGTTCTGCTTGCATTGTTGACCGTTTCCCCGACGCTCTCCGTCGCACAGATGGTCGGCGGCACAATCTCCGGCACAGTGGTCGATCCCTCCGACGCCCCTCTTGACCATGCAAAGGTCGTCATTCGCAACGAGGAGACCGCCACCGAGCGCAACCTTACCACCGCCGCTGACGGCACCTTCTCAGCGCCCTCCATCGCCGTCGGAGTCTACTCTGTCTCAGTCGAAAAAGATGGCTTCGCTCCCCTCAAGCGCACCGGCATCACCGTCGCCGTCGCGCAACATGTTCAGTTGCGCCTTCCGCTGACCGTCGGAGCGGTGCAGCAGGTCGTCACCGTGGTCGATACCCCTGCCGCGGTCGATACCTCTACTCTGCAAACGCAGGGGCTGGTAACAGAACGCCAGGTGAAAGATTTGCCCCTCAATGGTCGCAGCTTCGACCAGCTTCTCGAGCTCAATCCGGCATCGGTCAGCTACACCACGCAGCGGCAGGGCGGCGTCGGAACCTCAAACTCCTCTGTCGGCAACATGTTTTCCGTCTCCGGACGCAGACCGCAGGACAATCTCTTCCTCCTGAACGGAATCGAATACACCGGCGCTTCGCTCATCAATGTCACTCCCGGCGGTACTAGCGGCCAGTTGCTTGGCGTCGAGGCTGTACGCGAGTTCAACGCCGTCAGCGACACCTACGGAGCGAACTACGGCAAGCGCACCGGCGCGCAGGTATCCATCATCACTGCATCCGGCAACAACCAGCTGCATGGATCGGTGTATGAGTTCTTCCGCAACAGCGCGCTCGATGCGCGCAACTACTTTGACCAGGCTCAAATCCCGCCGTTCCAGCGGAACGACTTCGGCGTCGCACTCGGTGGTCCCGTGCGTCGCGACAAGGTCTTCGCCTTCGGCAACTATGAAGGCTATCGCCAGCACCTTGGTCTGAGTGCTGTAACGTTTGTGCCCGATGCAGCATCCCGCGCCGCCGCCGTACCGAGCGTGCAGCCATTGCTTGCTTTATGGCCCGAGGGGACCGTAGATCTCGGCCAGGGCATCGCCGTTGCTTATTCCAATCCGCCGCAGCATGTGCGCGAGGACTTCGGCACCACGCGCATCGACGCGAACCTCACGCCAAACGACCTGCTTTTCGCCGTCTACACCATCGACGACAGCGACGCGACAACTCCGAGCGCCAACCCCTACTCCTCCATCTACGAGCGGCTCCGCGAGCAGGTAGCCAGCGTGCAGGAGCAGCATGTGTTCTCACCGCAACTGCTCAACACCTTCCGCTTCGGTTATTCGCGCGCGAGCTTTTTCTTCAACAGCATCGTCTCCGGCTCTGTACCCGGCTGGGTTGCGGGAGGTCCCGTCGGCTCTATCGTGATCTCGGGCAGCACGGCATCCAATGGCGCATCGCAGATCACCCTTGCCGGCGCGAACACCGGCAGCAACAACGCGACCACGCGCAATCTTTTCACTGTCGACGACCACATCTACTGGACACGCGGCCGTCACCAGCTCGAAGCCGGCATCTGGCTCCAGCGCCTCGAGTCCAATGACTTCCTTGCACAGAACCAGTACGGCCAGGCCTCATTCTCCACGCTCACCGCTTTTGAGCAGGGCATTGTTTCGAAGTACACCATCGTTCCAGGCCCGACAGAGCTTGGTTGGCGTTCGCTCTTCACCGCTGCCTTTATCGAAGACGCATGGAAAGCCACTCCGCGCCTTGAGGTCCGCGCCGGAGTTCGCGTCGAATCCTCCACCGGCTGGAACGAAGCGCAGGACCGCGCCTCGAATTACGGATTCACCAACGGCGTGATCAATACAACTCCGACCGTCGGCTCATCGGCACTTTTCGACAATCGCGCAAAATTCATGCCTGAGCCCCGCGTCTCTATCGCGTGGGATGTCTTAGGCAACGGCCGGACTGCGGTAAAAGCCAGCTTCGGCCTGCACCGCGCTCTGCTCGACACGCTGGACTATCGCCTCGACCAGACCTCGCCATTCAACACTACTCTCTCCTATAGCAACACCACCGTGAGCAACCTTCCCAAGCTCTCGAGTAGCTCCGCCACGGGCGGCCTCGTCTCACCGAGCAACGTACAGCCCGACATCCAGACCCCGACCGTCCTTGCCTGGACTTTCAGGATCGAGCAGCAGATCGCTCCTCGCACCTCGCTCAGCGTCGGCTATATCGGCTCCCACGGCTATCACCAAATCCTCTCCGAAGACCAGAACACGCCGCCTTACGTCACCTGCCCTGCAGCCGCATGCCCCGCTTCGCTCCCCGCTGGAGCTATTTATTACACCACCACGAAGCTCGCCAATCCTAAACTGGCCAACACGACTTCCTGGGTCTCGCAGGGCATCAGCAACTACAACGGACTCGAAGTGGATGTCCGCAGACAGTACGGCAACGGTCTGCAACTGCGCGGCGTCTACACCTGGTCGAAGAATCTCGACGACGGCTCCGCGTGGAACACCAGCGTCTCCGCAAACACGCCGGCTTATGTATCGTTCCCCGGCAATCCCAAGTTCGACTACGGACTCGCAGCCACCAACATCAGTCAGGTCGCCGCTATCAACGGAACCTGGGAACTGCCTCTCGGCCACGGCCACGCCCTCTTCAACAATGTTTCGGCCGTCGGCCAGCAATTCGCCGCTGGATGGACCCTGAGCGGCATCGCTAGCGTCCAGAGCGGCTTCCCGTTCTCCCCGCAGCTCGGCTACAACCCGACCGGCAACGGAGACACCCGCAACCCGGTGCGCCCGGCGGTCAACCCCAACTTCCGCGGCCCACTCTACCTCAGAACGGCATCACAGTGGTTCAATCCTGCGGCATTTACCGCCCCCTATCTCGGAACCTTCGGCAACGCCGGTCGCGACTCTCTTAGCGGGCCCGGCCTGGCCGATCTCGATCTTTCGATCGGCAAGATCACCACAATTCACGAACATCTGAAAGCACAGTTCCGCGCGGAGTACTTCAACATTTTCAACCACACCAATTTCACAACTCCGAACCCAGTAGTTCTGAGCAGCGGCCCGACTCCCTCCAAACCAACAACAGCTGCGGCAATTTCTCCCACCGCGGGCGTCATCACCGCAACATCAACCACGTCGAGGCAGCTCCAACTTAGTCTGAAACTCCTTTTCTGACGTGTATTTGTACCATCGGTGCGAATTTCAGCCGGGGGTTTGCTATCATGTTCGGAGATGGTCCGGGCCACCCAAACCCGCTTCTGTTGTTGCCTGTCGAGCACTTCCGACGGGTGTACGCAGTAGTCTCTGATCCTTATCTAATCTGATCGAGAAGACACCCGTAGCTGATTCGCCGGGTCTGTTTCTTCTATCTGCCGGCCTTCAGCACCTACTTAACAACGAGGTTCTGATGCCGGTTGCCGAATCCGAGTCCCGACCACTATCACCGACGAGCGTTGGTCACCGACCGCGCCTGAGCCACCTTCGTCTGCTCGAAGCCGAGAGCATCCACATCATCCGCGAAGTGGCCTCCGAGTTCGAGCGGCCCGTGATGCTCTACTCCATCGGCAAGGACTCGTCTGTCATGCTGCGCCTCGCGCAGAAGGCCTTCTGTCCCGGCCCGATTCCCTTCCCTCTGCTTCACATCGACACAGGCTTCAAATTCCGCGAGATGCTTGTCTTCCGCGACGAAATGGCCCGGAGCGTCGGCGCGGAACTCCTCGTCTGGCGCAACGAACCCGCCATCGCAGCCGGCACAAATCCCATCGTTCTCGACACCAAGCGTTGTTGCGGATTGCTCAAGACACAAGCCCTGCTCGACGCATTGCGCCACTACAAGTTCGACGCAGCCTTCGGAGGAGCGCGCCGCGATGAGGAGAAATCCCGCGCCAAGGAACGCATCTATTCCTTCCGCGATGAAGCCGGCCAGTGGGATCCGAAGAACCAGCGCCCCGAGTTGTGGAACCTCTACAACGCGCGCATCCATCCCGGCCAAAGCATCCGCGTCTTTCCGCTCTCCAACTGGACCGAGATCGACGTCTGGCAGTACATCCATGAGGAAAAAATCCCCGTCGTCGACCTCTACTTCGCCAAAGAGCGCCCGATGTACGTCCGCGGCGACGCGCTGCTCCCCATCGAACAGGACTTCGTCGCACTTCCCGGCGAAAAGCCTCAGTCAGTGAAATCGCGGCTGCGCTCTCTCGGATGCAGCCCCTGCACCGGCGCAATTCGCTCCGATGCCCAAACTATCCCGGACATCATCGCCGAGTTGCTGTCGTTCCGTTCCTCCGAACGCGCGAATCGTGTTATCGATCACGACCAGGAAGGCTCAATGGAGATCAAGAAGCGGGAGGGCTATTTCTGAATGGCAGCCGCGACCCTGCCCGGCTTCTCCATCCACGAATTCCTCCGCGAAGAGCGCGAGAAGGACCTGCTCCGCTTCTCTACCGCGGGTAGCGTGGACGACGGAAAATCCACGCTCATCGGTCGCCTGCTCTACGATACGCAATCCGTCTACGAAGACCAGGTGCGCTCCATCGAAGGCAAGGGAACCACCGCACCGGGCCAGCTCGATTTCGCGCTTCTCACCGACGGTCTGCGCGCCGAGCGCGAACAAGGTATCACCATCGACGTCGCCTATCGGTACTTCTCCACCGCGCGGCGCAAATTCATCATCGCCGACACACCCGGTCACGAGCAGTACACGCGCAACATGGCGACTGGCGCTTCCACAGCCGACGCGGCCGTTGTCCTGATCGACGCCACCAAGGGCGTCCTGGTGCAGTCGCGCCGCCACGCCTACATAGCGTCACTTTTGCGCGTGCGGCATGTTCTCGTTGCGGTGAACAAAATGGACCTCGTCGGTTTCGACGAGGCAGCATTTCGCACCAGCGAGCGCGACTTCGCGGCCGTTCTCGACCGCATCGCCGAAGACACCGGAACGCCGGTCGAGACCACCTTCGTTCCTGTTAGCGCGCTGATCGGCGACAACATCGTGCATCGCTCTCGTGCGATGCCCTGGTACGGCGGCCCAACCCTGCTTCAGTTGCTTGAATCCGTCCCCGCATCGGACGAAGCGCGTTTCGCGCCGTTGCGCTTTCCCGTGCAGCGCGTCCTCCGGCCCGACCACACCTTTCGCGGCTTCGCAGGCCAGATTGCATCTGGAGCCGTCCGTCACGGCGACACCGTGACCATCGCGTCTTCCGGACGAACCGCCACAGTCAACCGTATCGTCACCTGGAACGGCGACCTCGCCGAAGCGCACGCGCCACTGTCTGTCACTCTGGTGCTCGATCAAGAACTCGACATCAGCCGTGGCGATCTCATCGTCGCCCACGACGAGCTTCCGGTGCTCTCGAAGTCCATCAAAGCCTCCATGGTGTGGATGGATCAGCACCCGCTCGATCTCAGGCGCCGCTACTTGCTCAAGCACACGACCCGCACCGTGCCGGCGTTCGTCACGTCAATCGATCACCGCGCGAACATCCACACACTAAGCCACGAACCCGCCAAAACGCTGGAGATGAACAGCATCGGCGTCCTGAATCTCTCTCTGCTACAGCCCATTGCTGTCGATTTGTACCGCGCGAACCGCTCGACCGGATCCTTCATTCTCATCGATCCGATAACGAACAGCACTGTCGCGGCTGGAATGATCACTGCGGCCTCTGATCGAACTCAGGCCGCAACCGATCGACGCAGTCCGGTTACTGCGCCCGAAAGGGTCGCCCGCTTCGGTCATCGCGGTGGAGTCCTCGAACTCATCGGCCCACATACAATCATTGATCAGATCGAGCGCTCGCTCTTTGATCAAGGAGCGATCACAGTCCGCATCAATCACGAGGCCCCCAGCCTGACACAACCAATCGTAGACGCAGGCCTCATCGCCCTCGTTGTGAGCGCCACCGAAACCAACACCCTCAAGGCGCTCGTTGAAACTCACGAGATCACCGTCGACTCGGACGATCTCCACGACGCAGTCTCCGCCGTGCATCGCCTGCTCACCAAATCCGGCATTTTTGTTTCAGGAAAGGCGGATCACCCATGACGCTCGCCACCATTCAGAACGACGTCACCACCAAGCTCGACCAGCTTCGCTCGACACTCGCCAACGTACTCCCCGGCCAGGAAGACGTATGCCTCACATGCAGCTTCCAGGCCGAAGATGTGCTGCTTACAAAGCTGGCCATCGAACTCAACCCGGGTCTGCCAATTCTCTTCCTCGAAACTGGCTACCACTTCTCCAACACCTACACCTACCGCGACCAGATTGCTCGCGACTGGCAGCTCAACCTCATCAACCTTCTGCCCGAAAACACCATTGCCGAGCAGGAGGCAGAGCACGGCCTGCTGTATCAGTCCTCGCCCGACCTCTGCTGCAAGCTGCGCAAGGTCGACCCGCTGTTCAAGGCCGTCGCGAACTACCGGGTCTGGCTCACTGGATTGCGCCGCGAGCAGGCGAAAAGCCGCGCGGCGCTCGAAGAGTCGGCGCTCTTCACTCTTCCCGGCGGTAAGCAGGTACTCAAGCTCGCTCCGTTAGCCGAATGGACCACGCGCGACGTCTGGTACGCCTGTGAACAGCTTGGCATTCCGCTGCTCCCCCTCTATGCGCGCGGATACACCTCAATCGGCTGTGAGCCTTGCACATCTCTTCCACTCGATCCCAATGATCCCCGCTCAGGTCGCTGGGCAGGCCGCAAAGTCGAATGCGGAATCCACATCGAAGCACCGGCAAAGTAACAAGTCTGAGGAGCCCATGCAGTACGCCATCGGATTCTTCATCGCACTCTTCATCGCGCTCACCGGAGTCGGAGCCGGCACCGTGACCGTCCCGGTACTCATCCTGTTCCTCGGCATCCCCGCACCCATCGCAGTGGGTATCGGCCTCACCTTCTCCGCCGGAGTCAAACTGATTCTCGTTCCCGCGCAGGTCATCCGCGGCAACATCGCCTGGCGCACCCTCGGCTACATGCTACTCGGGGGCGTGCCTGGAGTGCTCATCGGCTCGTTCTTTCTCAAGCATCTTGTAACTGTGGGATCACAGACTCTGCTCAACGCGCTTCTCGGCGCCATTCTCGTCGGCACCGCGGCATGGCAGATTGTCTATTCATTCCGTCCCATGAAGCAAAACCCCGACGCGCACGACCGCAGCCGCATCCTGCCCTGGCTCATGTTTCCGGTCGGAGCCGAGGTGGGCTTTTCCTCCGCTGGCGCAGGCGCCCTCGGCAGCGCCGCGCTGCTGAGCCTTACTCCGCTTGTTCCCGCTCAGGTTGTCGGCACCGATATCGCCTTTGGTTTTATCGTGTCCCTCATCGGCAGCGGAGCCCACTGGTTCTCCCGCAACCCTGACCCCGGGCTTCTGGTGCATTTGATAGAGGGCGGAGCCGTGGGCGCTCTCAGCGGCGTCGTGCTCAGCACGCGCATTCCGCGACGCCCGCTGCGTCTCGCGCTCTGGATCTGGCTGCTCATCCTGGGAGGACAATTCTTGCTGAACAGCTACGAAAGCGCCGCACTGCCGCCGCGGCCAATCACCGGCGAGATCAACAGGGCACACCTGAACTAATCGGGACTGGTTTAGGCCTCTACGATCTCGAGCTGATCCCCGCACTCAATCTGGCAGGCATCGATCTGCCCGGCGGGCAGCTCGAGCACGCTGCGAATCTTCATGCTGATGCTTGTCATGCGAAACGGCCGCAATCTCCGCCAGACCTTTACAACGCGCATCGCTTTGTCAAGGCCGACTACGTCGATCGAAAACAACATTCCCATAGTGTGCACACCGGACGATGGGCGAATTAGCAGCCCGGAGCCCGGTTCAAGACCTGTTTTTCCGAGAAGGCCGAACAATCGGGTCAGGAACGTATCAGCAGGCACGATTCTCGTGCCGATTGTTACAGCCTTCCCGGCATTCCTCAGAGTTATATGTTTCATTTCTGTCGCCACCGGATTCAGTTCGACGGATGGACCAGCACCTGGTGGACAAGTGCTGCCACCGCGCCGGCAACAATAACAACGACCAGGATCGAATCCGTCACTACATCCTCCTTCATAGCTCAGATCAACATCCCTCTCCCGGGGATGCGGCGAAAGCCGCACCTTAGGCAGTCTTCTTGCGGCGATACACGATAATGCCCGCAGCCACCACAGCCAAGGCAGCCGCGACAATGCGAACGATGATTGTTCCGTCCATTGATCGATTCTCCTTTCTCGGCATTGCCGAAAATTCGCGCCAGAAAGCTCAAGCAGAGAAGCAATGCTAAGCCGCCTTCTTTTTTCTGCGGATAAGTATCACCGCGATCGCAAGGGCAGCCAGCGCACCCGCGACAACGCGAACAATCACTGTCGGTTCCATCTCCGTTCTCCTTTCCGGCACGCGCTTCGGTGCGCACCATCATTCCATTAGTTCGCTGGTCTTCCGGTCATTGCTGCCCGAGCGTCTGCATCAACTGCAGAATCGCTGGCCCGATCAGGACAATGAAAATGCACGGGAAGATAAACAACACCAGCGGAAACAAAATCTTGATTTTCGTCTTAGCCGCAGCCTCTTCCGAGCGCTGTCTCCTCTTCATACGGATCTCCTCCGCAAAGCGGCTTAAAGCTCGCACGATAGGAGTACCAAAGCGGTCCGTCTGCATTAGCATCGTCACCAGGGAGTCGAACTCCTGCAGCTGGGTGCGGTCCGCCACACCTTGCCATGCTTCGAGTCGCGGCTTACCGGCGCGCTGCTCGAGGTTGATCTGCATGAATTCCTCGTGCAGTTCCGGATGGCTTATCTTGATTTCCTGCCCAATCCGCAGCAGTGCTTGGTCCAGGCCCAGTCCAGCCTCTACACAAATCACCAGAAGGTCGATAGCGTCCGGAATGCTCTTCTGAATGCGCTTCTGGCGTCGCTTTACCATGCGCGTCAGCCAAATATCTGGAAGTAGATATCCCATCCCGCCGAACACCAGGCACCACATAAGCGTGCTGCCCGGAATGAAGCTGCCCCCTGCAATACCGACCAATGGGGTCACAACGCGCGCCGTAAGGTAGACATCCATCTTGTTCGGGCCGCGCAGGCCCGCCCTGAGGATCTTTGCTTTCAGTTTGCTGTCGCCGGCGAATCCAATCCGGGAATGAAGAGCCCGCGCCAGCGCGAGGACTTTTTCTCTCACCAGTTCCTTATCGCTGATCCTTCTCTGGTCAGGTCTCTCGCTCTTGATGACATCGAGCATTCGCCTTTCATGTCGTGCTGGTCGCAGAAAAAGAGGTGCGAAGAGCAGCGCTACGATTGAGGCCACCATTACACCGATTGCAATGTAGAAGATCAGGTCCATGTCTTCTCCGCTCTAGACGTCCACTCCATTCACGATCTGCCGGATAATGAGGCTGCCTATCACAATCAGGCCAAGCCCCACGTAAATGAGCATGCGGCCAAGCGGGTCCGTGAACAGAATCTTGGAATAGCCGGGGTCGAGAATGTTGAGAATCCCCATCAGCGCGATTGGCATCAGGCTCAAAATCCACCCGGTCAATCTCCCCTGCGCCGTCTGAATCCTGATTTCGCCCTGAATTCGCTGCCGCTCGCGAATCATGAACACCGTCCGGTCCATCACCTCGACGAGGTTGCCGCCGGTTTCGCGCTGGACGACAATCGCCGTAATCAGCACACGCAGATCCGCTGAGGGCACGCGCTCCAGCAGCTGCAAAAACGCCTCACGCAGCGGTAAGCCAAAATTCTGCTGCCGGAACACCTCGGCGAACTCGCTCGCTGTTGCCGGAGGTCCCGAGTCACCTACCATCTCGATTGCGCCCGTCATGGCGTGTCCTGCCCGCAGTGCGCGAGCCATCATGTCAATGGCTTCAGGCAAGTCGGCATTGAACGCGCGCAACTTGCGCGAGCGTGCCCACGCGATCCTGACCCATGGCACAATTCCAAGCAGGCAGGCCGCGCCAATTTCCGCCCACAGTTCTGGATAGCCGATCAGGGCCATCAAAAAGCCGATCACCGCCAGTGCCGCTGACTGCACCATCAGGCTTGACGCAGTGCTGTTCACACCGGACTGCATTACGAACCTCTGCAGGTTTTTCCCGATGGAGTATTTTTCGAATGAAGTGTCGATCCAACCGAATCGGCCTGAGGCGGTAGGTCGCAAAAGACCAGAAACAGTCTCCTCAATAGCGTCGAAGCGCGTAGTTCCTGCCTGAATCACAGCCAGCCTGTGCTCAACGCGCTTGTCCTGACGGCTGGGTCCGGCGGCCAGCATCATCACGCCGAACGTGACGGCAAGTATCGCGACAAATCCTGAAATCAGCATCAACATCCTGGTCACACTTCCATGGAATGGTCCATAAGTCCCGGCGGAACCGGTATGCCCGCGGCCTTCAGATGCTCGGTGAACTTCGGCATGATGCCGGTAGAACGGAATCTTCCCTTCACCTTCCCGTTCGGACCGAGGCCTTCCTTCTCGAACACAAACAGATCCTGCATGCTGATCACATCGCTGTAGCTGCCCGTCAGCTCTGTGATGTGCGTAATGCGGCGGGTTCCGTCGCTCATGCGGGCCGCCTGCACGATGATGTGAATTGCTGACGAAATCTGCAGCCGTATCGCCTTATCCGGCAGGCGGATGTCGCCCATCATGCACATCGTTTCTAGACGGGCCAGGCCGTCGCGAGGAGTATTGGCGTGAATCGTGGTGAGGGACCCGTCATGGCCCGTATTCATGGCCTGCAACATGTCGAGCGCCTCTTCGCCGCGAACCTCACCGAGCACGATCCGGTCCGGGCGCATACGTAAAGCGTTGATTACCAACTCACGCTGCCGGATCGCACCCTTCCCTTCAACGTTTCGAGGCCGCGTCTCCAGCCGCACAACGTGTTCCTGCCTGAGCTGCAATTCGGCAGAGTCTTCAATTGTGACGATGCGTTCCCTCTCCGAAATGAAGCTCGACAGCATGTTGAGCAGCGTTGTCTTACCCGCGCCCGTGCCGCCAGCGATCACGATGTTCAACCGTGCCTGCACAGCTGCGCGTAGCGTCTCCAGCATCGGTGGGCTTAGCGCCTTAAAATGCAGCAGATTATCGGCGTTGAGCGGCGATGACCCGAACCGCCGTATGGAAAGAATTGGTCCGTCGATCGCCAGCGGAGGGATGATGGCATTCACGCGCGATCCGTCCTTCAGACGCGCATCCACCATTGGAGTCGATTCATCTACGCGCCGTCCTACCGCTGAGACGATCTTGTCGATGATCTGCAGCAGGTGCCGGTTATCCTTGAAGGTGATACTCGTCCGGTGCAGCACACCTTTCCGCTCCACATAAACATGGCTGTAGGTATTCACCAGGATGTCGCTGATCGTATCGTCCTTGAGGAGCGGCTCCAGTGGGCCGAGCCCGAAGAGTTCATCCATCACCTCAGTGGCCACGCGATCGCGTTCACCCGCGCTCAATGGGACATTTTGCTCGGTGATGACCTGCTGAATGAATGTAAGGAGTTGCTGCTGGCCGGTTCGCGTCTCCTGCGCTTCCCCGAGCTTCTCGAGGTCCAGCCGGCGGATCAACTCCTGGTGCACCGCCGACTTGAGCTCCTGCTGTTGCTTTTCCTCGAGTGGGCGGGGTGCCCGGCTGCCGTTGCGTAGGCTGGAGCCGCTCTGACGTAGCACCGCCATCTCCGGTCGCGCAGGCGCGTTGGTTACGCCGGCATCAGCCATGGAAGTATCCTCTGGTTTCTCTCACTAGCGCCATAGCGAAAACTTCTTCCGCCCGTTCTTTGCTGCGTGATTCCCATTGGTGCCAGCCAGCGTCTCCGCCCACTTCGCCAGTTGCAAGGTAAACTCAGTCTTCTTCTCCGCTGAAACAGGTTCACCAAGGTTGATCGCCTTTTGGCACTCTGCAAAGTTGTTCGAAACTCTGGTCTGCACCGGCACACGAATGGCCTTCTCGATCTGCTCGATCCCAATCGCACCGTTCGATGAGTGACGGTTGATGACGATGTGCAGTTTCGTCGTCGCCTTCTCGTTCCGGCTCAGGTTATCGATGTACCGTGACAGGTCACGCACAGCTCCAATCTCCGGCGTTGCTACCAGGCAAATCTCGTCGGAGACGTCCATGACCGCCAGGTTCACTTCCGTGAGAGAGGTCTCGCAGTCCAGAATCAGGTAATCGTACTCGCCGCGAAGAAAGTCAATCGTTCGCTCCAGCGCATCGGGGTCAATGCTGCGGTTCGGATCGTGCGACTCAGGCGACGACAGCACATCCAGTCCGCTCGAGTGCTTAGCAATAAAGCCGCGCAGGAGTTCGGAATCGAGTCGGTTCACATTGCGGATGAGTTCGTGGAAGTGGTAGCGATTGCCGTCTAGCCCCAGGTACAGGCACACATGCCCGAACTCCGCGTGGTTATCGATCAGCAGCACATTCTTCTGCCGACGGGTAAGCGTGTGCGCAAGATTCACAGCGAGTGTCGTGGTTCCGACGCCCCCCTTTGAGCCAAAAAACGACAGCACCTTGCCCGCGCTGTGGCTGCGACCCGTGTTTGCCAGCCAGTTGTTGTTCTGCCGGTCAAGCAACTCCGCCAGGTGGGCTGCGTCGATCGGCTTTCGCAACGCCTCGTTGCATCCCGACCGCATCGCTTTTAGCAATAGATCGTTGTCATGCTGGAACGAGAGGGCAGCGATGAAGATCTTCCCGAAGAAGAGCTGATGCAGGAATGATGCTGTCTCCTGTGCTGCCTGCGGGTCATGGTCGAAGTCAATGATCGCCAGAACCGCATCCGCACTCTTTGACTCGATCGAGAGTGCTGGCCGCCGCTGCGCGGAGACATATTCACCCATGCTCTCGTACGTCATCTTCCAGTTCTGGCGTTCAGTGGCCTGCTCCAGCGCCTCCGCCGAATTCTGGTCGACACAAACGGTCAGCAGGGATACTGCGAGCGAAGGCATACTGCTCGATGCGCGCCTCATTTCTGTACCGTCCCTTGGGGTGCCTGCGCCGATTTCGGCACTATACCCTTATCAAATTTCGAATCCGTAATTTGAGGAATCGGCAGATTCGGTTCGCTTGGCTTGGGAAGATTCTCTGTCAGCGGATCGACCAGCGTGGGCGTGATGATCACCGCCAGTTCCGTCACCGATTTCTGAACACCCTTCGACTTGAAGAAATTTCCAAGGATTGGAATATCGCCAATGCCGGGGATCTTCGAAAGCTGGTCCGTTGTCCGGCTGTCCAGCAGACCGGAAATCATGAAGCTCTGGTCGGTCTTCAGTTCCACCTGTGTTTCCGCGCGTCGCGTCGATATCGCAGGGACAACATATCCGGAGATACTCACGGAGTTGGTATAGTCCAGTGCGCTTACCTCGGGAGCCACCTTCAGCTGGATCGTTCCGTCTGGCAGGACGATCGGCATGAAGTCCAGCCTTACCCCATAAGGCCGGAACTGAATGGTCACTGAGGTCCCGCCGTTGCTGCCCTGCACCACCGGATATGGAAATTCGCCGCCCGCTAGGAACGAGGCTTTCTCTCCATTCATCGCTGTGATGGTGGGTTCGGCCAGGACTTGCAGGATCTGTTTGTCCTGAAGCGCCTGGATGGCTGCTCCGATACCGAGATCGTGGTTGAAGTAGAACAGATTTAGAAGGCTGCTGAGCGCAAGCAGGGAGGAGGTTCCGGTTGTCGTGCTCGATCCGCCACCGCTCGAGGATCCGCCCGCCGACGTACTCGGACCTACGCTGATTGCGGAAAACTGCCCGGTCGTCGAGTTGAACGTATTCTTTCCCGTGCCGAAGAAATTGAACCCCAGGTCCAGTGCGCGCGACCGGTCTATCTCGATGATGCGAACCTTGAGCCTGACCTGGCGCGCATGCTGCGGAGCGACCAACAACGAATTCGCCACGTTCTTCGAGAACATCCCCGCCAGCTTGACTGCAGCATCCGCGGCCTCGGGGCTGGAGACCATTCCAGCGAGCGCTACATCCTGCTCGTGACCCTCCGCTCGTACGTTTTCATACGGCAGCGCATCCTTGAGCGCATGGCGCAATTCCGAGACATCGACATCCGAGCTGATCAGATAAACCTGCGACTCCCCGTTCTCATCCCACAGGATCAGGCTGCTCACGCCCGGCGTCTTGGCCGTAACTACGATCTGGTGAGGGCTCGCCGTAAATGAATCCAGAACCGCGGGGTTGCTGACATACACTCGCCGCAAACGGTTCTGCGTATTGATGAACATCGAGCGGCCTACTACCAGATGGGTCGAGTTTTCGATCGAAAGAAGCGTGCTTGGCGCGTCCGCCGTTGCAGGCGAGTCGGTCTTCTCTGCACCGATCGCGATCGCCGGGCTCAGCAGCGTTGCTGCAAGCAGAACCGGCAGATAATTCCGAATTGTGCTGTTGCAAATCGTCATGCCAGCCTCAGTTGAAACTCTCTGTCGACGACTTGTTACCCATCATCGTTTCGACTATCCACCCCTTGCTGTCAGGAGCTTTCGGTTTCCTCACCACTGGTGTGCTCGGTGTCGACGGCTTCTGCGCCGGAAGCTCCGCCAGTTGCGCCAGAGCGACCGGCTTGGCTCCCGCCTGTTCGTGATCGCCGCCATTGCGAAGTACAAAGTGAATGCTGCCTTGCGCGCTCGCCAGCACCGCCTTCTCCGCATCCTCGGGAGAAAGCAGCAACGTCACCACATCCACGCTCGACGGCTTGCCCGTGGGATCAGGCTGCACCTGGTGACCGGCCGCCAGTACTTCGGCATCCTGCAGCACCGTTGCGGTCAGCGGGTCTGCATGCGTGTTGTCCCGGTAGGTCACCAGCACGTCCACATGCGTTCCGGGCATCAGAAATCCGGCCACACCGACGACTTCATCCGAACGCAGCGCGATCGCCCGCATCCCGCTTGGGATCTTCCCCGTGAGCCCCACTCCCGATCCCGGGGCCGCTAGGTGCCTGTCAAGAATTGGCTCGCCAGCGCCCAGCGGATACAGCACCGCACGACCCACCACATCGTCGATCTTGATGAAAGCGCCGGTCAGCGGCATCGATTTCGGCCATTCCACGAGCCGAACGTCCTCACGCTTCAGAATCGCGCCCGGATCGATCGGGCGCGCCGTTGCGACGTAGGTGTTGGGCGCCTGTGCCACGGTCCGGTTCCCGGCCATTTTCCGGCTCAGCCAGAAGGTGAAAAGGCCAGAGATGATCAGGGCCACAAGAAGAGCGAAGGTCAGACGGCGAGCCATGGGGGACGTTACCTCTGCATCGCTGCCAGACACAGCGCCATCGCACATCCCGTCGCAATAGGCACGGCATATGGCAGGCGCAGAGTCTGCGAATTTGAAATATTGAGAGACGGATGCGGCGTAAGGCCTTCAAAGCGATGGTGAACCACCAGGGCGCCTACGTTCAGCAGGGTTTCTTTTGCTCGGCCTCGCCATACTGCCATGGCGATGGCCATCATGCCGCCTGCCAGCGCCGTTGAAACCAGTAGATTACCTACGTTCGGCAGTCCGCCCAGGCAGCCGACCGCCGCAATCAGCTTCACATCGCCGGCGCCCATACCGCCGGCAAGCCAGAAAATCAAAAAGATAACAAAGCAGATCAGCCCAGCCAATGCCGCCGAACCAAGCTGGGCCCATCCGCCAAACAGCAGATGCATCAATAGTCCGCAGCAGATTCCCGGAAGGGTCAGGAAATTGGGTACCCGGCGGCTGCGTACGTCGAAGGCCGCGCCTGCAAATGCGCAGACACATGCAGCGGCCGGGTATATCAACTCATTAACTTGATTCACCATTTCAAGATCCCCGAAGCAAATCGCCCCACCTGAGGGAGCGAACAAATTGGAATCTGGCAAGCAGCAACTGTAAGTGCCAGGTTGATGGATAGGTGTGAAGAGCTTTACCTTACTGCGTGGATAGCCCTTTCATCGCCGCGACTCGCGCTCCACACAGTTTCTTGCGGAACGTGGACCCGATTCAGACTGCTAAACGTTGTTAGTTAAGTTGTTCGTGATGCCGTGAATCCCATTTACGATGGGGTTGGTAAGGCCGCCGATTGCTGCGATACACCCGAAAGCGATGACCGCACTCACCAGCGCGTACTCAATCAGGTCCTGGCCACCCTCCTCATTGAGGAACTCTTTCGCCAGTTGTTTCATGTTCTCTTCTCCTGATTGGGGGAAGCGTCGTGAAGAGGCTTCACCTTACAGCTGGTTAGCCTGCTCGCCCGCCACTGGCTCATCGCGAACACCTCCGCGATGAGCTTGCATCAAATCCGTTCCGACCTGACCCAACTTACTCAGTCCAGCCGGAAGCAATAAGTGGTGTTGTAGGTCACCTCAGACCCAGAGAATCTAAGGGTTGCCCCGATCTACGACAACGCCCAAACTAGACGTTGCTCGAGAGATTGTTTCCGACCGTGTTGAACCCGTTTCCGATCGCGCTCGTCAGGCCCTTCATGGCCGCGATGGCGCCAAGAGCGATGACCGCCGCCACCAGCGCGTACTCGATCAGATCCTGACCCGACTCGTCATTCAGAAGGTTCTTCAACAGCTGCTTCGCCATGTTCGTTCTCCTTATGGGTTGTCATAACTGCATTCACGGCTCACCGAAGTAATGCGTGATTGCCGTTCATGAGTACCAAATATCGGCACTAATCCCGGATTAAACAATCACACAATTGTGTTACTGACGATTACAATTTTCTTATCTATTGTTCGGCTGGTAACTAGAAAATCAGCAACAATGACTGAAAACAATACAAATTTTAACTTTAGTGGTAACCAAAGTACCGAGAGGTGTTAGGCCCCCTAACCCGGAAAGCCCATAAGCGCTGGTAACCAGCAGTGCCGGCAGCGAACTTGAGGTAACAGCCAGGATGCAGCCGATCAATCACTCATCGCCCGCAAATCAAATCGCGAGAACCCTGCTTGTCGCGATGCTGTGCGCCGCCCCAGCTCTCATCTGTTTCCGCACTGCCGCAGGCGCCTGCGTTGCTGATGCGGATCTGGGCTGGCATCTCCGCACCGGTGAATGGATCCTTCAGCACCATGCAGTCCCTCGCGTGGATATGTTTTCCCGCTTCGGAGCCGGCAAGCCCTGGCAGGCTTACAGCTGGCTCTACGAACTGATTCTGGTCAGGCTGTATCAGTGGTTCCGTCTTGACGGAATCATGGTCTACATGGGCGTCATGCTCACCGCAATCGCCGCCGCCCTTTACCGCCTGGTCAGCCGCCTTCAGCCGGATTTCACCAGGAACACCATCCTCACCATGGTGGTGTTGACCGCCATCTCGCGGCTCTACACCCCGCGTCCGTGGCTCTTCACAATTCTCTTCTTCATCCTCGAGATCAACATCCTCACACAAGCCCGCCACACCGGAGAATCACGCAAACTCCTCTGGTTGCCGCCACTCTTTGTCCTCTGGGCCAACATCCACATCCAGTTCATCGACGGCCTCATGGTGCTCGGTGTCGCTGCGTGCGAACCGCTCCTCGGGCGCTGGTGGAAGCCGTACGTGAGTCGCCTGTCCGCGCGCAGCCTGTGGCTCGCCCTCGCCGCATGCATCGCCGCCGCCTGCGTCAATCCATATGGCACAGGCATTTACAAAGTGGCGCGTGCTCTCGCCTCGCAGCCGGGCGTCTTGAATACCGTGAGCGAAATGCACGCGCTGCCGTTCCGCTCGTTGGGCGACTTTCTTCTGCTCTTTCTCACTTTGGCCGCGGTTGGCGTGATGTTCAGGTTCCACCGCCTCTTCCCGTTTGAGACGCTAATGCTGGCCTTGGCCGTGGTGCTTTCCTTCCGCTCCCAGCGTGACATCTGGTTCCTCGCGGTGATCGCTGCAGTCATCCTTGCCGAAGGCCTGCCCGCGCAATCCACTTCCGCTGAATCCGCGTCTCAAGGGCCACAACGCGCCGCGCTCTGGACAGTGCCTCTCAGCATTGCGGTAACCGCTCTGCTCGTTTTTACCAGCGCCTTCGCCACGCAGATCAGAAACGACCGCCTCGAGGGCGCGCTGGCTGAGCAAATGCCCGTGAAGGCCGTGGAGATCGTTCGCGAGCGCCAGTATCCGGGCGCGCTCTATAACACCTACGCCTGGGGCGGTTTTCTCATCTGGAACCTGCGCCAGCCCGTCAGCATCGACGGTCGCGCTGCATTCTATGGCGATCAAAGAATCGATCGTTCTGTAAAAACCTGGACAGGCGCTCCCGATTGGTCTTCCGATCCCGATCTAAAATCCGCCGGCATTGTGATCGCCCCCGTCGATGCTGCGCTCGCGCAGTTGTTACGCATGGATTCCCGCTTCTCGGTTGCCTATGAGGACAAGATTGCCGTTGTGTTCATCGCGCACGGCACACAAAAGTCGCCAACCAATAATCTCGCTGCGCTCAACCTCCGTGAGGGCGCGCACCATCAGGAGAAGAAGCTGTGAGACAACCTCAGACACGGGCCCGAAACAGAATCTCAAAAATCTGCCGCGACGAAAGCGGACAAGCGCTTGCTCTGACCGCGTTGTGCATGACCATCCTGCTGGGATTTTCAGCGCTTGCGATCGATGTGGGTATGTTGTTCCGCGCCAAGCGCAATCTTCAGATCGCTGCCGACGCGGCCGCCTCTGCCGGAGCTTTGGATTACCTCTACAACGGATCAACAAGCTCGGCACAAACGGCGGGTAAAGCGGCTTCAGGCCAGAACGGCTATACCAACGGCACCGGTGGAGTGACCGTTACCGTAAATCTTCCTCCGACCAGCGGTTCGAACACAGGATCGACAGGATATGTAGAGGCCATTGTCAGCAGTCCAAACCCCACGTATTTCATGAAGCTCTTCAATCACAGTTCCGTAACCGTTTCCGCCCGGGCGGTGGCTGGCACCCCAACGGCGGGAGGGCCATGCATCTGGCTCATGAACACTTCAGGCACCGGTCTCTATCTGCAAGGTTCCTATGACATTGAGGCAACGAATTGTGGCATCTACGTAAATTCCCCATCCAGCAATGCTCTCAGCGTCACAGGCGGTGGAGGCACCGTCAACGCCGCATACCTCGACGTCGTTGGCAACTCCCCACCGTCGCACCAGACATCTCCAACTGCTGCGACGGTCAATGCCGCTCCCAGAAGCAATCCCTTCGGAGGTCTCACCGGACCAACCCCGGGCAACGGCTGCTCAACCTCAAATACTTCGACCGCTACGACAATCACGGGTACGGTTGCAGGACCTGGACTGAACAACGCGATCTGTTACAGCAACGCGGTCACGATCAGTGGCGCGACTATGGGCGCGGGAGTCTACGTTTTTGAGAACGGCGTCACCATCAGCGGCCAGGTAACTGTAAATGGCGGAACGATCGACATAGAAAGTGGGACCTTCAATCAGGGCATCGGCACATTGGCCCTCACAGCACCCACCTCCGGCACTTATAACGGCATCTCCATCATGCAGCCCGCAAGCAACACGAACGAGCTGCAGATTCAGTTTGGCAGCAGCTCAGAGACGCTTGACGGCATGATTTATGCGCCAGGCGCGGAGGTCTATCTGCAGGACCACGGCGGGGGCGTGACGGCTACGGGCATTATCGCCGGTTCGATGTACGACAAGTCCTCCGTCGTAACTATTCCTAATTACAACGTCGTCCACGCCTCCACGTCGCCTTTTAGAGTCGTCACGATGGTGGAGTAAGAGGAGCGATTATGAGTAAGAACAGATTTGAATTGATCACAGAAGTTTACCAGGAGACTGCCGGACAATCTCTGATTGAAACCGCACTGCTTGGATCGCTGTTCGTAGTGCTCCTGCTGGGCGTGGGTGAACTCGGCAGAGTGGCTTACGCGTCCATCGAAGTGGCCAATGCTGCCCGGGCGGGAGCAGCATATGGAATGCAGAACGGCGCCACGGCTTCCGATTCGACAGGAATTGCAACCGCCGCCGCGAACGACGCAGCCAATCTCACCGGGCTCACCACCACCTCTTCCACCTCGTGTGTCTGTTCCGATGGAACTTCCTCTACATGCGCGATCGGCGATTGTTCAGCTTCCCACATTGAAGAAATCGTCACGGTGAACACGTCGGTGACCTTCAGCCCTGTGATACATCTTCCCGGCCTTCCAACTTCCTACACCCTGCATGGAAAGGCGGTTCAAAAATGCATGCAATGACAACGCCCTCAACCTCGAGTCGAAAGACTCTTCGCACGCCACTCGGGCGACTTCTGCGGAGCGCACGCAGCGAACACGGTCAGGCCACCGTAGAGATCGCGTTTGCATCGGTGGTCCTGTTTTGTTTTGTGATTGGAATCATGCAGGTGTCGCGCGGGATCTACGTCTATAACTTTGTCTCAGAGGCAGCCCGAGAAGCTGCCCGCTACGCAATGGTCCGCGGATCAACGTCGTGTGCAAACACGCCGAGTCTGACAAACTGCAATACGTCATCATCCACCAATATCCAAACCTATGTTCAGGGGCGTAACTATCCAGGCATGGTTTCGAGCAGCCTGACCGCAACCGCAACATACCTCTGCGCGAGTGCCTCTCAACCAACCACCTGGTCGACTTGCACCACTAATCCTCACAACGCGCCCGGAAACGTGGTCAAAGTGGTCGTGTCTTACCCTTTTACACTCTCCGTGCCCTTTTACAGCGGCGCGAGTTTTACTGTGAGCAGCACGTCTCAGATGGTCATTACCCAGTAAGCGCTTTTGACTGAACCGCCAGAAACTCCTTTCCCTATCCGCCTCAGCGATGCGACGATAATGCAATCACCTGCACATCGCTCAGAGGAGATGAATGCGCCGCCGTTCGCTGTTTAGCCCCCTCGGACTTCTTTTTTCAATTGCTCTGCCATTCGTAAGCGCCGCTGCGCAGATTCCTACTCCCGCCTCCGTCCTCGGTCGCAACCCCGGAGATGACTTCTATCTCGCCGACTATGACGACGCCATCAAATACTTCCACGCCCTCGCCGCCAGCTCCGACCGGATCAAGATGTTCAAAGTCGGCAAGACCACACGCGGCGAAGAATTCGAAATTGCCGTCATCTCCTCTCCCGAGAACCTCGCGCGTCTCGACGAATACAAGTCCATCGCGCGCAAACTCGCCGATTCCCGCTCGCTGACCGACGGGCAAGCCCGCGAGCTCGCCCGCACGTCCAAAGTAATCGTGCACATCGATGGCGGACTCCACTCGGACGAAGTCGCGGGGGGCCAGCACTCGATCCAGCTCGCCTACAAGCTCGTCTCGTCGCAGGGCGACCCACAGATTGACGCCATCCTCAACAACGTCATCCTCGTCCTCTGGCCCACCATCAATCCCGACGGCCAGAACATGGTCGTCTCATGGTACCGGCGCAATCTCGGGACCCCTTTCGAAGTCGCCCCCATGCCCTGGCTCTACCAGGAGTACGTCGGGCACGATAACAACCGCGACGGCTATATGTTGAACATGCTCGAGTCGCAGGTTGTCACCCGCACTGAAATCGAATACAGCCCCGTCATCTTCTATTGCCAGCATCAGACCGCGCCCTTCCCCGCCCGCATCTGGATCCCGCCCTTTGCCGATCCCATCTCCTCGAACATCAGCCCCTATATGAGGAGCTGGCTCAACGTCGTTGGGACGCAGATGTCGGCCGCGCTGCAGGAACAACATCTGCCCGGCGCCATTTCGCAGGCTCAGTTCGATAACTGGTATCCGGGCTTCCTCGACTTCACGCACGTGTTCCGCAACGAGATCTCCTTCTTCACCGAGACAGCCCTCTACCGGTATGCCACGCCACGCTTCTACACCGTGAACGATTTCCCCAAGCCATCGCAGGATCTCAAAGCCCTCACCATGTACACCGACCCCTGGCAGGGCGGCTGGTGGCACCTCAGTGACGCAGTGAAATATATGGTCGCCGGGTCCATGTCTGTTCTGGACACGGCTTCGAAGTACCGCGAGCAGCTTCTCTACAACCGCTGGCAGGCCGCGCATGACAACATTGAGCACTTCAGGCACACCGCGCCTTACGCGTATGTGCTCCCCAACCCACAGGCTGACACGCCCGAAGCCGCGCTGCTCGCTCAAAAGCTCCTCGACAACGGACTCGAAGTCCACCGTGCTTCTCGCAGCTTCCACGCCAACGGCATCGATTACCCAGTCGGCTCGTGGGTCGTCCTCATGGACCAGCCATTCTCCGGCCTCGTCAAGGAGCTCTTTGAACCGCAGCACTACCCGCAGGCTATCCTCGACGGCAGCGCGAAGCCCGTTACGCTTCCTTATGACGTAACCGGCTGGACTCTTCCCATGCAGATGGGGGTGCGGGTCGATGCCGTCACCGATCCCGTCGGCGAAGACCAGCGCTCCGCGCTCGAACTCGTATCAAAGATCGATCCGCTCTCCGTCAGCGTCGAAGGCGCCGGCCCTGCTTACGTCCTCAGCCACAAACCAAACGCCAGCTTCATGGCGGTCAATGAAATCCTCGCTGCCGGCGGCTCTGTCGCCTTCTCGCGGGATGAAGTCCACACCGCCGAAGGTCCCGAAACCGGAGCCTTCATCATCACCGGTGTCGGCCATGACAAGCTGCTTTCCATCGCTCAGAAGTACGGCGTCAGCACAGTCTCCGCATCGCATAGCCCGCAGACTGAATCAAAGACCATCCCCATCCGCAAGGCCAGCGTTGGACTCTACCGCCCCTGGCAGCCGTCCATCGATGAAGGTTGGTCCCGCTGGATCCTCGAGAAATACGGCTTCGCGCCCGAGGGCCTCTACAACGCCGGCATAAAAGCCGGAAACCTCCGCGCCCGCTACGACACCATCATCCTGCCCGACATGTCGAAGAATCAGCTCACCGACGGGTTCAAACCCGGCCTGGTTCCCAGCGAATACGCCGGAGGCATCGATACCGATGGCGTGGCGGCGCTCCGCGAGTTCGTTCGCGCCGGAGGCACGCTCGTCGCCTTCAACCGGACCTCATCTTCGCTCATCGACCTGTTCGGGCTGCCTGTCACCAACATCCTGGCTGGGCTCAAAAATGATGACTTCTTCTGCTCGGGGGCCTTGCTCCGCATCGAGCTGAAAGACGCATCCCGCCCTGCTCTCTACGGGTTGCCCACCGATCCAGTTGTGATGTTTGAGCGTGGCCCTGCCTTCGCCCTGAAGCCTGGATTCACCGGCGCCATCCTCGCCACGTACTCCGCAGGCATCAACCCACTCGAGAGCGGCGTCCTCCTGCATGCAGAAAAAATCGAAGGCCAGGCCGCCGCCGTCGAGGTCGCCTACGGCAAGGGCCGCATCTTCTTGTTCGGATTCAAGCCCCAGTGGCGTGCCCAATCCCACGGCGCCTACAAGTTCTTCATGAATGCGCTTTACCGCTACGACGAGCCGCCCTTCGCCGAGCTCCACCTCGCGAAACCTTCGGACTCCGATAAGAAGAACACCGCCGCCAGTGCCGGACAAGACGATGATGACGATTTCGCAGAATAACAGTTCAGACTTACAGAAGCTTGATCGCCGACCGAAGGCCGGCGCGCTCTTGCGCCGGTCGAAGCGGCCGGACCTGAAGTTTCCTCCTAAACTGAGACTCCAACCCTGTTCTCACTCTTCCCTGCGCTTAAGCCGAACCGCGCCATAGCCCGCCCTTCCAACTGAATGATCGTGAAGCCATCACCTGCCAGCGCTGCGGGCTCAGATGTGTAAGCCCTGAGTTCTCAACAAACTCCTGCTGAGTTCGCAGATTTCTGAGGAAAAATCCAGGCAGGCTTGACCGCGGTTCGCTGGAAAAGTTCAAAACCGCTGTGGTCTTTTGTTACGCTCAAACCATGCTGAATGGTTTTACGAGGTTCGCGCCCGGACAGACGCTGCTCATCGATGCCGATGACACGCTCTGGGAAAATAATATCTACTTCGAGCGCGCAATTGCAGCTTTTATCTCCTACCTCGACCATCATGAGTACACACACGACGAAGTCCGTCAGATACTCAATGAGGTTGAGCGCGAAAACACCCGTGTGCACGGCTATGGAGTCGCGAGCTTCCGCCGCGCCCTCGTCACTTGTTTTGAGCGCCTGTCTGCAGAGCCAGTAACGCCCGAGCGCCACGAGCGCATTGTCAGCTTTGCTAGTTGCATCACCGAGCAGGAGATCGAGTTGCTACCCGGCGTGCGGGAAACCCTGCCTGTCCTCGCCGAGCGCCATCGCCTCATCCTGATGACCAAAGGAAACCCTGATGAGCAGTCGAACAAGCTCGCTCGCTCCGGCCTCGGTGAATACTTCACCGCCGTCGAAATCCCTCACGAGAAAAATCCTGAAGCGTATCACAGCGTTTGCACACGCTATTCCCTCTCATGCGACACCACATGGATGATCGGCAACAGTCCGCGCTCCGACATCAACCCGGCACTCGCCGCCGGCCTGCACGTCGTCTACATCCATCATCCCAATACGTGGGTGCTCGAGCACGACACCATTGACCCCGCACCGCCCGGACGACATCTGCTGGAGATCGAAAGCTTCGCCCATCTCGACCTCCACTTCTAGCTCAGGTGCCGGGAGCGTCTTTCTCTACGCCGAGTTCCCGGCGTACCCGTTGGAATAGTTCGAATTGGATCTCAGCAAATTCGCCGCCGCCTCCAACATGTATGCCGGATGCACTGGCTTTGCCAGCACCTCGAAGACATTACCGTCCCGAGCCGCCCGAGCGACCAGTTCCCCCGTGGCCTCTTCGCCCGAGAAAAGCAGCACCGGGCAGTGAGGGTAATTGTCTTTCAGCACAAGCGCCAGCTCGAGACCATTCATCTGGGGCAACACCACATCTACAATCGCCAAGTCGGGGACCCATTTGGCGATAATCTCAATGGCCTGCTCCGCAGAGTATGCAACCCGCGCTTCGTAACCCTCCTTCGAAAAAATGAGAGCGAGCGTATCGGCGACGCTTGGCGCATCATCAATAATCAGTACCTTGTGGCTTCGGCGCAGCCCTGGCATGTGTGCCCTCCTTTGGAGCCAGGTTCTCCACAGTACCGCTCAACCTTCAATGCGACCCTGGATCGTAGCCGGTACCCAACGATTTAGATTTGTCTGCTTCGGACTGAGGCTTCGATTCGCGGGTTCCGACGAAATCCTCATTCCTCAGTTGCATAGATGCGGAGGCAAGGCTGTTAGGCAGTCCCCGTCCTTCGTCTCTTTTTTGCTATACTCTGAGAGGACAACCACGTGCCGAATGCGGAAGTGGTGAAATGGCAGACACACCATCTTGAGGGGGTGGCGCCGAGAGGCATGGGGGTTCAAGTCCCCCCTTCCGCACCAAATGTCCCGAAATCCATTTAGGATCTCCCCAGAATAGCGACCACATGATTTATCTGATCATCGTCATCCACGTTATCGTTTGCCTCTTCATGATCGCCGTGATTCTCCTCCAGCAGGGAAAGAGCGCCGATCTCGCCGGCGCCTTCGGCGGCCAGGGCTCTCAGACCGCCTTCGGTCCCCGCTCGGCAGCCAACCTGCTCACCCGCACCACGACCTGGTGTGCGGTGGTCTTCATGCTCACGTCGATCAGCCTCACAGTCCTGATGGCGAAGCAGTCTCACACCCAGCGCTCGGTGCTCTCCGGAACCAGCACAACCCAGAGCAAACCGGCCCAGAACAAGCCGGCCCAGAAGTAGTCAGTTCTCATCGAAGATCAGGGGCAGGCCTGAGGCCTGCCCTTTTCTGGTGACGACTGTTCCCTTCGGGAGACCCCCTCCCCCCGTTCGGCGGCACTTTCGTTCATCTATTTGATTTATCAAAGATTGGTTTTGGACCTGGCTGCTATCTCATTGCAGCCGTGGAACTTTCGAGTTTCTATCTGATTCTGTTCCGTACGGGCCGCATATTTCTCATCTGATTGATTCTATTGTGGCCTGCTTCAGGATTCATCGCTATCTATTTGGATTTAAATGATTAAGCTCGTCCTTCTGGCCTGCACCCAGGCTGCGTTCCGCGCCTGGGAATCGGCAAATCGCTGAAGCTCCTCGTGGCTGAGTATGGCGAAGGGGTCGGACTCGGCCGTGGTGGATTTGCCGGACTTCAGCTACTGGACGAACTACGATCCGCATCAGGAGCTGTTGGAGGATTTGAAGGCATCCTTCCGATCTCTTTAGGTCGAAAGCGGAGCGAAAGAATCGGCACCGGGCAGAGGCTCCCAGGATCATTCCTCCCACCCTTCGCTGCGCTCAGGATTGATGGGATAAGTGGGAAGGCTTCAACGATCGGTTAGCTTTTGGTTGAGGACCAGGAGCTGCTGGATCAGGAGAAGCCTTCATGAAGATTGTAGGGTGTGATTTTCATCCGCGGTGGCAGCAGATTGCGGTTTTCGATGGCGAGACCGGGGAGATTTCAGAGCACAAGTTGGTCAACGGCGATGGCGAGGCAGAGCGGTTCTATCGCGCTCTGGATGCGCCTGCGCTGGTGGGCATGGAAGCCTGTGGCAACAGCCAGTGGTTCGTCGAGCTGCTGGAAAGACTAGGCCACCAAGTGTGGATCGGGGACGCCGCGCAGATCCGCGCCAGTTATGTGCGGCGGCAGAAGACTGACCGGCGTGACGCAGGACATATTCTGCGTCTGCTGATCGAGCAGCGCTTTCCGCGGCTGTGGGTGCCGACGGCCGAGCAACGGGATCTTCGCCAGCTGCTGATCCATCGTCACAAGCTGGTGGAGATTCGTGCCCGAGTGAAGAACGGGTTGCAGCATCTGGCCATGAATCGCGGCTTACAGAAGCGAAGCAGCTTGTGGAGCGTTGGCGGGAGGGCTGACCTGGAAAAGCTCTTTTTGCCGGGTTGGGCAGCTCGTCGGCGCGAGGATCTGTTGCAACTGCTGGGCGAGTTGGATGGGCAGATCGGCGCACTCGATCAAGCCGTGGAGCGTGCGGCCGCAGAGCATCCCCAGGCACGGCTGCTGATGACGCAGCCGGGCGTGGGTCCGATCACGGCACTGGCCTTTGTGCTGACCCTCGGCGAGGTGAGCCGCTTCGAGCACAGCGGCAAAAGTGGCCAGCTATCTGGGGCTGATTCCCAGCGAGCACAGCTCGGGCGGCCGGCAGCGGCTGGGGGCGATCAGCAAGCAGGGCAATCGCTTTATGCGCCAGTTGCTGGTTGAAGCGGCGCAGTCGGCGACCCGCTGCGATGCGGGATTTCGCCGCCAGTATGCGGCTCGTTGCCACTCCAAGCCCAAGGGCGTGGCCAAGGTGGCAGCAGCCAGGAAATTAGCGGTGCGACTCTACTGGATGCTCCGGCAGAACGTTGCCTATCCGGAGATCGCCCACATCGAGAGCAGCTCGCGGGTGCCCCTGGCCGGAAGCCAACAGGCCGAAGAATTGATTGAGCGCTCTCGCCTCCGGCAGTAGGCCGGAGGTTCGCATGGAAGCATCATGGCCTGTAGCTAACGGCCGCATCGATGGTTGGTGGGGCAGACAAATTCCCCACCGTAATGGGTGATGCAGCGTGACTTTCCCAGAGCCATGGTCCTCAGCCTCTCTGGCAAAACACGCGGTGCTCACGCACCGCCCAGGATATGTTTGCCTTGACAACGCCTTCCTACTTATCGAGGGGCACCCGGCTTTTGGATTTTGGATGCCTTGCCAGGCAGTGCTGGCTTGGCTCCGCCCAATCCGGCGCACTTTCCGTCGACGATCTTTTTCAATCCATCGAAGAAATGCGCGTGCATCTGCCGTTTGGGACGCCAATCCCAACCGCTCAACGATGATGGCGGCGCCGCCGGGGGTTTCCCCACCCAGTTTTCGAATGCCTTCTGCGGGCCGGGTCGAGCACCTAACAATAATATTGCTGAAGCCGGCCGAGCGCTTCCGAACGCGTCTCGGGATTCGCGTTGGCCCACGGTTCGGTGCTTGACATGAACATTCCAAAGAGCTGTTCGAACGCGGGGTCGTCGCTTTTGGCGGGAGGGGGGTCCGCGAGCAGAAAGGCCGTCATGAACCCTTCCGTATAAGCTAGCAGCTCGGAATTAGGCCGGTTGGTTTTCTCCTCCTCGGTGACAAGCTCTTGCTCCAGGGTCGATATTTTGCCTTTCTTATTTTGCTCGCTCAGCCAATCGTCGAAACTGTCCTTCGTTTTGGCGGCCTGCCACTTTGCAACGGTTTTCAGCGTCAGAATCAAGTGCTCGGCATGTATCATTTCGTGGCGCACCGTAGTGAGCGCCATTTGCTTGCTCGAAGAGACTTCGTTTCCCAGCACAATCGCGATCTTGGGAAGGGGCCCGGTCGGGCTTGGGTTCAGCTTCTCGATTGGCGGTCCTCCGGCTGCATCCACGTAAAATGTTTCTCCTCGACCCAGGATGAATTCCGAAAAGTTTAGACCCGGCATGTAGTGGTGTATATCTTTATCGCTCACGATGTTCACGTTTTCCGGATCCGACACCGCCGCAGGCCCAATGAAGATTTTTTTTACCTGCGCGACTTTCGCGATATCGGCAAACTTCTCCTTCACTTTGTGGAGATCGGCCCACGCCTTCGGATCGAGAGTGCCGGACGCGGTAGGATCTTTGATCCACTCCGTTAGAGCCTGGCGCGAGTTCACCAGAGTGGGTTTCGCTTCGGGGGCGTCCTTCGGCTGCCGTTGAATCAAAGGCGCGCCCGCTTGGGACTGCTGGATCACGTGCGCCAGGTCGTGCGGGATCAGTCGGCGCCCAGCGGCGCTGTCCGGAGCATAGCGCCCGGCGTCGAAAACAATATCCACTCCCGAAGTAAATGCGGACGCGCGAAGGTGGCCGCTGAACGGCAGCCTCATCGCGGCTATCTCGGTATCCCCGCCGCCAACTTGTCCAGCGCCCGGGGCTGCGGACTGTCTTTCACAATCGGAACAGTCGATGGTCCGCACGAACGGATCGATCGCGTCGCTCCGCGCCTGGGCCGCGGCTCGGCGCGCCGGCTCCTCCGCGTCCTGAATCGCTTGTACTTTGCTCGTGACGTCATCCTGTCCGCAGCCGATGATGTCGACTGGGTTCTTTGTCTGACCGTTATAAGTCTTGAGTCTCGCCTCATGATCGTGTTCGTGCGGCAGCAACACATTTTGCAGGAAGGCCTGCACCTTGGCCCGTTCGCACGCCGTGAGGCCGCTCGGCACTGGAGGCATCGTGATCGTCACGCTCACTGAGTAATTGGTAACCAGAGTCCCCGTGACGTGAAAGCACTGTACTCCTTTGTCGCAGTTGCAACCCTCGCCCTTGGTCACCTTCTGGTTTACAACGCTGCCTGTCCCTCCATCGAATGTCCCATCCGTTTTGCCATGCAAATGCAGTCGTTCGCATCCGCCCTCCATCTCGAAAGCGTGGGGTTCTCCCGCGACCTGGATAGGCGCCATGCTGACCTGCCCTGAATCTTCCGCCGCGCCGGTCACATCCGGAGTTGTCGCACTCGGGCTTGTCTGGTCTTGAGGTTCCAAGTCGCGCTGCAGCAGCCCCCCTTCCGCCGCCTCCCCGCGCGCCAGATCGCGGCCGAGCCACACACCTCCTGTTTGCTGAATAGTGTGTGTCAATTCGTGGGCAAGCAGCCGATCGCCCTCATTTGTCCCCGGGGCATACCGGCCTTTGCCAAAGACAATGTGATTTCCCACGGTATAAGCGGCCGCCTTAACTGCCGATGCCGATTCGGCTGCCTCGGAGCCGTCATGCACCCGAACCCGGCTGAAATCGTAGCCGAAACGCGGCTCCAGAGCTCTGCGCGCGGCCTCGGTGAGCGGCTGTCCCGGAGTATTGAGGACGTCCCCCACAATCGCCGTCGCTTCCGCGCCGGCGGGTTCACTCGCCCCTTCACGCTCGCGAGCGAGCCGGTTCTTACTGCATTCGGAGCACTCCTGTTCCGACTCGTTCCCGCAGGCGCACTTGCGGCGCAACTCGGGAATCGCTCGCTCGGGGAGCGTCTGCCGAAGAAGATCAGCCAAGCCATGATTTCCCAAAGTTCGCTGAAGCTTGCGGATGGGTGTTCGCAACAGCAGGTGTCGGGCAAGGTTGTGGCTAACGGCGCTTCTTCCCGGCATGGCCTCGCGATCACCGTCGTCGTTGGATCCTCTGCCGCTCGCCGCCCCCATCGCCTGGGACTTCGTCACTTGTTCGGCAATCGCGTCCGCTTCCTTTTCGTAAACATCGTCCGGCGCGCCAAGCGTCAGTTTGGGCTGCAGACGCGCGGATGCGACGAGGCTCTGAACGGCACGGTTCCCGAACGGCTGGCCGGGTGAGCGCAAGACTTCATACACGATGGGCGGCGCTTCGGCTAGTGCGGGGCCAGATGGGCCGATGTGCTTCATCTGGATGGGCCCTTGGTGCTGCTCGGCTTCATCCTTCCTGCTGCACTGGGGGCAGGTTCCTCCGCAGGCGCACTTGCGCTGGATTCGCGGCTCAGACATGCGCATCACCTGGTCAGCGACGCCGTCGGCCTCATGTTCCAGTGGGTCGTTTACTTCACCGATAGCCAGCTTGCGTTGAATGAGCAGCGATGCTGATGCCGGCGATGTTCCGGGGATGACGGCACGTCCGGCGGAAATATTGGAACTTTAGTGAAATCCCACGCGGCACCCCAAGCCTGCTTGCCGCCAGTTTTATTGCGAGGAGGACCAGAACTCTCCTGTGCCGTGAGCCGCAGCATAGGCTGGTTGCCAAATGTGCGTTGCGGATCGCGTTCCCGGCCGGCCAACTCGCTGGCTGCTGCTGGACCTCCGCGAGCCACGCTGGAGGAGGATTTCCTGGCCTTCGCATCCGTTGCTCTCGAGAAGGTGTTCATCTTCGGGAGCTATCGGCTTCGGTATCGGTTAATGTGTATCAATGCCGGTGGACATTGGACGGAGCCCGGGGCCGATGCAGGCAATCTATCACAGATGCCCGGTTGTTCAGTCCACGGTTCCTTAGATCTGATCAGAACGGAATTATTTCGGAAGCTCCACTTTGCCGGTGATGGTGAATTTGCCAGTGACGATAGCAGTCGTGTCGTCGGGCTGAGCGCTGCCGACGGAGACGGTGTAGTCGCCGGGGAGGATGACGCGAGTTCCCTGCTCGTTTATTTGTCCTATAGACCGCGGATCGATGGTGAGCTTGACTTGCGTGCTCTGTCCGCGGTTGAGATGAAAGCGGTCGAAGGCGGCAAGCTCGCGGCGCGGGGTCTGAAAGCCGCGAGGCTGGGTGAGGTAGACCTCGACAACTTCATCGCCGGCAGTCTTTCCCGTGTTCTTCACCGTCGCTTCGACGGTGACGGGGTCGCCTGCGTTCGCGCTGGATGGGATCTTGAGGTTGGAGTAGGCAAAGGTTGTGTAGCTGAGTCCATAGCCGAAACCGTAGAGCGGCTTGCCAGCGAAATAGCGGTAGGTGCGGTCCTTCATGGAGTAGTCGTCGAAGGCGGGAAGTTGGTCGAGCGATGCATAGAAGGTGAGCGGCAGGCGGCCGGCGGGGTTGTAGTCTCCGGCGAGGGATTCGGCGATGGCGTTGCCGCCCTCTTCGCCGGGATACCACGCTTCGAGGATTGCGTTGGCGTGCTCCTGCGCCCAGTTGATGGCAAGGGCGCTGCCATTCTGCAACACGACGACGAGAGGACGACCCGTTGCGCCGAGAGCCTTGAGCAGGTCCTCCTGCGCGGCGGGAAGATCGATGGCGGTGCGGTCACCTCCGGAGAAGCCTTCGAGCTTGACTGGCATCTCTTCGCCTTCGAGCGACGGCGATAGACCAACGAAGGCAACGGTCACGTCGGAGCGGCGGGCGGCGTGGAGGGCTTCTTCGCGGAGGACATCGGCCGGAGCCTGCCAAGTGAGGTCGATGCCGGCGCTGCCGGTTCCGTGGAAGTACTCGAGCTTGATGGGGTGTGGCTTGGTGTCTCCGAAGTGGACAGGAGCTTCGAGAACCTGGCCACGCTCGCCGGTTTTCCCGGTGCTCTGGACGATCAGCTTGTTGTCGAGGTAGAGCTTGAATCCCTCGGCGTTTTCGCAGGCGTAGCAGTAGTTGACGCGCACGCCGAGTTTGTAGTCGCCGGGTCCGGGCGGCGTGAAGTCGCCGGTCCAGCGAACGGAGTAATTGTTGCGTTGCAGGCCTTCGACGGGAGTGACTTTGTCCCAGTTGAAATTGATACTGCGATCGTTACGCATTAACGCGGGCGTGCCGGTGAGGTCTTTGGATTTGAAGTAGGCTCCGGTGAGGCCCTCGCCGACGCCGCTCGATGGCTTGAGCGCGGTGGACTCGATGGGCATGGCGAGTCCTTCGACGAGGGTCGAGCCCTGCGCGTAGTGAATGCGCGCGTTGGGAAAGCGGCTCTCGATGGCGTCGAGCGGGAAGACCGGCTCGGGTGGAGGGCCGTTGTAGTTGCCTTGCAGGGCCTGGATGAGGCGCGCGTTGGGACCGACGACGGCGATGCGGCCGATGTCGGGGCGCAGGGGGAGCGCGTGGTCCTGATTCTTGAGGAGGACCATGGATTCCTCGCCAGCCTTGAGGGCAAGGTCGCGGTGCGGTCCGGAGTTGTCCTCTTTGAAGGGTATGCGGCCGTAGTCGTAGGTGTCGGGCGGATCGAACATGCCGAGGCGGAAGCGCGCGCGGAAGAGGCGGCGCAGAGCGGTGTCTATTTCGGCTTCGGTGATCAGGCCCTGGTGGATGGCGTCGACGAGAGCGGGAAAGGCCTGGCCTTCCCGGAATCCGCACTCGAGGTCGGTGCCGGCTTTGACGGCAGCGGCCGCGGCGTGGGCCATGTCGGGCGCGTAGTGGTGGCCGGTGTTGACGTCGGCGACGGCAGCGCAGTCGCTCACGACGTATCCATCGAAATGCCAGGCGTCGCGGAGGTGGTCGCGCAGCAACATGGTGTTGGCGCAGGCGGGGGCTCCATCGATGGAGTTGTAGGCGCACATCACAGACTGGGCATGTGCCTCGGTTACGGTGGCGCGGAAGGCCGGAAGATAGGTGTCCTCGAGGTCGTGCGGGGAGACCTCGACGTTGAAGCGATGGCGGGATGGCTCCGGTCCGCTGTGCACAGCGTAGTGCTTGGGGGTGGAGACGACTTTGAGGTATTCGGGGTCGGTGCCCTGCATCCCGGTGACGAAGGCGACGCCCATGCGCCCGGTGAGGAACGGGTCTTCGCCGTAGGTTTCCTGACCGCGGCCCCAGCGGGGGTCACGAAAGATGTTGATGTTCGGTGCCCAGAAGGTGAGGCCGAAAAACATCTCGCGGTGGTCCTCGCGCATGGCCTGGTTGTATTTAGCGCGTGCTTCAGTCGAGATGATCTCGGCCATCTGGTGGACGAGGTTCGTGTCCCATGTAGCGGACATGCCGATGACCTGCGGGAAGTTGGTCGCGTAGCCGGCGAAGGCGACGCCGTGCAGGCCTTCATTCCACCAGTCGTATTTAGGAACGCCGAGGCTGGGGATGGCGGGCGAGTGATCGCGCATCTGCGAGACTTTCTGCTCGAGGGTCATGCGGCCAATGAGTGCGTCGACGCGCTTGTCGATGGGCAGGGACGGGTCCATCCAGGGGAAATGAGGCTGGGGGGAATCGGGCTTGTTCTGGGCGGACGCAGATCGAGTGAGGCAGATCGCAAGCAGGAAGAACAGCATACAGTGGGCAGTGAAGCGGAACATTTTGAGGCGGCTCCTGCAGAAGCGCTGTAACTGACAAGGCGACGCCCATTATAGTCGCGCGAGGGTTTCCCCTAAGGAGCGATGTCTCGGTGATTGATCAGGATTCCGAACTGTGAATCGATGGCCAGAGGCGCAGGGGGCGCGCCTTTATTGGCGACCGGCGGGGACAGCGGGCTTGGTTGAGCCCGAACCGTCCCGCTGAGTGGCGCGGCGGAGTGTCTGCTAAGTTGTGCAGCTCACGCGACGCGGGTGTTTGAATTTGGATTTGTCATGCCTTCGCATGTTTCCTTCGGGTTTTTCAGGATGTCCAGCGAACGCCGAGGGCGTGCAGGATGAGGCGATCGCCGAAATTGAGACGATCGGGATGCAACGCCACGTCATACGCGTACTGAACGCAGCTATTAACCGATAGACACCAGGATTCGCAAACAGCGACTCCGCAGTGCGCACAGGGTAGGTTTTCGCCTGCGGGACTGCTCTGCTCCGTCCGGACAACATTCTGAAACCACATTGGCTCCTCCATGGCCGGCACCGGGTCGAGCCCCGGAGCGATTTTCCCTGCCGACTGCTTGTATCTTTCGAAAGCAATTGCATAGCCAATCGATACAAATAGAGTCGGCGCACGTTATGTCGCTGATCGCATGTGGCCTCTGGGAACCGATCGAAAGAGGATGCCTTCAGGAATCGCTCTGTCAAAGCACTGACAGTGTCAACCGTCGGACAGTGGCTTGGGCAGAGTTAAGCAGTTTCAGATAGATACGATGCCAAGGAATGTCTCTGGCAGAACTGACAGTTGGCAGAAGGGGTGGTGGTCTGTCAGGTTCCTGTGAGCCGGAGGCTATTGTATTGAGGCGGCGTATTTGGGCCCCATCGAGACCCATGCTGTGTGCTGCGGCGACCGTAACGCTTGCGTGCATGCAGTGTCTACAGGCTCACGCGCAGAGCTCTCCATCGCCTGACTTGCAGGCGTTGAAGGCGAAACTTCAGAAGCTCGAGCAGGAGATGGAGGGCCTGAAGAGCGAGATTGAAGCCATTGAGCAGGCGCAGCCGAATCCGCTGGCCACTGCAGTGCGCGAGCTGGCGTCGCCGCCGTCTCCTCCGATGGGGAACCAGAAGGCGTCGACGGAGCAGGAGAGTCTCGAGGGCAAGATCGACCTGTACGGGTTCGTGATGCTCGATTCGGGGTACGACTTCAAGACAAATGATCCGAACTGGTTTGATGTGATGCGGCCGACGAAGCTGCCGGCCTACGCGGGGCAGTTCGCGCCGGATGGGAAGGTGTATTTTGGCGTGCGCCAGACGCGCTTCGGCGTGAAGACGGCGACGCCGACTCCGCTGGGCGATCTGAAAACACAGTTTGAGTTTGAGCTGTTTGGGACGGGGGTGGATGCGGGACAGACGACGTTCCGGCTGCGGACTGCGTACGGCGAGCTGGGACAATTCGGCGCCGGGCAGACGTGGAGCCCCTTCATGGACATCGATGTCTTCCCGAACTCGCTCGAGTTCTGGGGACCGAACGGGATGGTTTTCTTCCGCAACGTGCAGTTCCGCTGGATGCCAATACGCAAAGGCGGGCTACAGCTTACCTTTGGTGCGGAACGGCCGGGGGCGTCAGCCGACCAGGGCATCTATGCCGGGCGGATCGAGCTGCAGAACGTGGAACCGAAATTTGACTTGCCGGACTTCTCGTGGCAGGTGCGGGTGATTCGCGAGTGGGGTTACGTGCAGACGGCGGGAATATTCCGCAAGATTTCTTGGGTTGATACCGGGACAGGACCGTACAACCTGAGCGATACCGTGCTGGGATGGGGCGTGAACACGAGTTCCAATCTCAAATTCGGCGCCAGCAATGTGGGCAGGTTTCAGGTGGTTTACGGCCACGGGATTGAGAACTACATGAATGACGCGCCGGTCGATATCGGCATCCGGAACAACTTCGGGAATCCGGTCTCTCCGATTAAGGGCGTTCCGCTGCCGGTGCTGGGGGTCGTCGCGTTTC
>JAFAKX010000110.1 GCA_019234945.1 Silvibacterium sp. | reverse complement strand
CCTCGCCTGGCTTACTTTCATCACCATCGTCAACATTCTCGGTCTCGACGCCGGCAAGTGGCTCAATAACGCGTGCACGCTCGGCAGCACTCTGCCCATCGCCATCCTGCTCGTGCTTGCCGTCATCTCCGCGCACCGCTTCGGATCGGCCACCTCCTTCTCCCCCCACGAGCTCATCCCGCGCCCCTCGCTCGCCAACGCCATCTTCTGGTCCACCATCTTCTTCGCCTTCGGAGGCTGCGAGGCCGGCTCCTTCATGGGCGAGGAGATCGACCGACCGCGCCGCACCATCCCCCGCGCCCTCCTCGCCGGAGGAACCATCCTCGCCCTCGCCTACATCGCCGGAACCGCCGCCCTCCTCGTCGCCCTTCCCTCCACCGCCGTCCACGGCGTCGACGGATTCATGCGCGGCATGATGACCCTCTGTACCCGGCTAAACCTCACCTGGCTCGCAGCGCCCATCGCCCTTCTCCTCGGCCTCAACGCTGTCGGAGGAGCCGCCGCCTACCTGTCTTCAACTTCTCGGTTGCCCTTCGTCGCCGGAATCGACTGCTACTTCCCGCCCGTCTTCGGACGCATCCATCCCCGCTTCAAAACTCCGTGGATCGCCATCGCCGTCTACGGAGCCGCCGGCATCGTCGTCGCCCTCCTCAGCCAGGCCGGAGCCACCGTCCGCGGAGCCTATGACGTCCTCGTCGCCATGTCGATCATCGCCTACTTCATTCCCTACTTATTCCTGTTCGCCTCGATGATCCGACTTCAGAGCCGCCCCGCTCCGACCGACACCATCCGCGTCCCCGGAGGCCGCCCCGTCGCCATCACCCTCGCCTCCATCGGACTCCTTTCCACCATCCTGACCATCGTCTTGTCCGTGATCCCTTCCGCAGACGAGCCGAACAAACCCCTCGCCATCGCGAAGGTCCTGATCTCTACCGCGGTCTTAATCGGAATAGGAGTCGCCATCTTCCTGAGAGCGGAAAGAAAAAGGAGAGAACCGCAGCAGAAAGCCCTATAGCCTAGGCGGTTCGAGAGCCCCTCTGGCTACCGCGACATTGACTCGCTCGCCTCTCATAAGCTGACCCATCGTTACTGATTTGTGCGGCTTGTATGCTTAGATTGAAGTCTTGCGGTCAGCGAAGAGTGGTGGCGGTAGCAACTGTCATTCCTTTAGGAGGGCTAAAATGGCCGATAAAAAGCGTATAGGCCTGTTCTTAGACGGCACGTGGAACAACGTTAGGGATAATACCAACGTCTGGCGATTGAAATCCCTGTGCGCCAAATCTCCCGAACAGCTTGTCTATTACAGCGCGGGAGTGGGAACGCAGTCGGGCGAGCATCTCTCAGGAGGAATGTTCGGCATCGGCATCAACGATGAGGTAATCAGCGCCTACGAGTGGTTGGTCGAAAATTACGAACAGGATGCGCAGCTATTCATCTTTGGTTTCAGTCGAGGAGCGTTCACCGCCCGCAGTCTGGCAGGTTTCATATCCAAATGCGGATTGTTGAAGCCGGGATCTCCGGTCTCGATGAAGCAGCTGTTTGAGCGATACCGCAAGGGCACAGCGGAGTCTGTCAGAGCGCTAGGCAAAGTGGCCGAAAGCGGATTGTCCTTAGAAGACAAATGGATCAAGGAATACTCTCGGCCGATTCCAATTTGGTTCCAGGGCGTATGGGACACAGTTGGAGCTTTGGGTGTTCCTCTTCCGTGTGTCCCGAAAGTCAGTCGTGAAGATTTCGCGTTCCTGGAAACAGACTTGCGGATCAACGATACGCATGCATATCATGCACTGGCCATAGACGAGCATCGGGAGGCGTTCGCCCCCACACTTTGGGTGAAGAGCACTCCCAAACAGGGAGAGACGTACCCCGCCCGCGATCTTGACCACGTCGAACAGCGCTGGTTCGTAGGAGCCCATGCTAATGTCGGTGGCGGCTATGAGGACGACTTGCTCGCTCAAATCCCGCTCGAGTGGATGATGAGCAAAGCCATCGCGCACGGACTCGAATTCAAGGACGGTGTTGTAATCGATGGTAACGAAAATACCTGTCCCATCCATAACTCCTTGGCTGAAATGGCACACGGTATCTATGAAATATTGACCCTTGGGAAGCATTACTATAGACCTATCGGAGCCGAACCGCTGGACACCGGGGACGCGGTGACATCCACCATCAACGAAACCATTGATGCAACTGTCTTCGACCGCTGGCGGAGTGATGAAACATACCGGCCCAAGAACTTGTCCGAATGGGCTACACGTCGAGGTGTCGATCCCTCCACGCTCAAACAATCGGTGCGCGCAAACGACGCAACCGCGATTGTTCCAACGACAGTTCCAGTGTGACAATGCAAACGAGGTCGGACGGGTGGCCCACTCAAGCCCGGTGTTGGCTTGAGTGGGGTAGTTGAGAGCCCTAGCCCGGGCGACGACGGTCGCAATGGCGATCTTTACACCGGAGAAGCAAGCTCAGCCTGAAGAACACCAAGCGTGATTCAAGCACCGCATCCTCAGACCTGCGCGTCATTTCGAGATCTTGACGAGAGTGACCGCTGGTTGAATGGACAGTTTGACCGCATTAGTGTTGACCGTCACGGAGGTTGCGGTTCCGGCACTGTTGAGGGTCCAGACGCCCTTGATCAACAGACCCTGCGGGACCGAGAGGGTCACGGTCGCGGGCGAAACGGCAATAGGCGCCACCGCATTGACGTCGTAGATTGCAGCGTTCTCCCAGATAGCCAACCAGAATGAGCCGTCGTGCTTTTGAAGAAGTGTGGTTTCGAGGCCGTCGGTATTGCCGGAAAGCGAATAGGTGAGTGTCTGAGGCGTGAAGCTGGCGGAAGAGTCCGCAAGCAGGGAGTTGAGCGTGGAGAGCGCGGTGTAGGCCGGTCGCGGTGAAAGATCATAGCGAAGCAGACCGAAGGTCATAGAGGGAGGGTTGTCCATCAGCTCATAGACATAGGTTCGCTTGATGCCCATGTTCCAGCAATGCAGGAAGAGCCGAGGCTCGTAAATGGCCTCAACACTTTCCGGAATGATGTTCTGGGAGGGCGTGTTGTTTACAAAATATCCGGTTTCGGTGATGACCACAGGGCGTCCGGGACTATCGATGGCGAGTTCGTCCAGGTCATAGGGAAGCGACCCATAGTAATTACCGCTGGCATCCGGACCTCCCCACCCGGTTGTTTCAGGATTGCGTCCTCCCCAATAGGCGTGATAGTTGCCATCGCTGATATAGGCCGAGACGTTGCCTAACGCGCCGTACGAGGAGATCTGGGTGAGGGAAGGCCCAAAAACGGGAACTCTGCGGTCCTGACCGACGGTCCAGATGGAGGGCAGATAGTTAAGGAGCGCGGATACCCATTGCCCATTGCCGACGCTGTCGTACTCATTTGGCCCCTCGATCGCCTCGACTGCGGGATAGTTCGGAAGGAGGGCCTCGATCGATTGCGGCGTGGGGCCAGCGGTTGTCGGATATGGCACGATAAGGTCCGCGGAGACTCCGTCCGAGGCCAGTTGAGAGTGGATTGCGTAGAGATTCGGTGGCGCCCCGTAGTACGCCAGCCCGTCCCGGATATGGCGAATGTGCAATGCCTTAATTCTGGCGATGAGAGCAGCGGATTGCTGATAATAAGGGGGATCAGTGGCGAAATGCGTGTTGACCCCCTCTGAGTTGAGGAAATCATAAGCGCGGGCGGACTGAACCTTAAATGTCGAAGTCTGTCCGAATGCCTGGGCGGCTGTGGCGAAGATGGCAAAGCCGCCGAAGGTCAGGAGACTGACGGTAAAGAGATGTTTTGCTAAGGGATTGAGAGCGCATTTGCTGCGATGGAACACACTTTCCTCCAAAAAAAGACAGCAATCCGCGCACAATCAGGAAGTCCGATTCAAGAGTCATACGTATGTATTACTGATAATTTGCTGAGAGGCTATTTTAAGTGAAAGGTCTTGGCAAGTTACCGTAGTGAGGCTTTCGTGAACACCCTTGGTTTCGGGAGTTTTGGCCCTTTTCCGGCCCCAACTATCGCCTGACGGGTGATGAACATCCCAACACGCATCCTGGTCGAGCCGTGGGGTTCCGGCAAGCCATCCCTAGTATTCTGATCGGGTAGCCATGGCGTATCCCACAAACAACCTCAGGATCAGATCCAGTAGAGTCGTCATTCCTCCAATTTTCCTTGAGGAGGAAATGCCTGTTACAGAGAGCGCTTCTCGCACCGTCTTCGAAGCGCGGCGGCAGATTGTAGAGATTCTCAACGGATCAGACGATCGCCTCCTCGTCGTTGTTGGACCCTGTTCCATTCACGATCCGATTGCTGCCAGGGAATATGCGGGATTTCTGAGGGAGGCTATCGCCGAGCTTTCCAGCGATCTTCTCATTGTCATGCGTGTGTATTTCGAGAAACCGCGTACCACGCTCGGCTGGAAGGGATTGATCAACGATCCTTACTTTGATGAATCGTTTCGTATCAGTGACGGATTGCGTATTGCCCGCCGCCTCCTTCTTGATTTGGCCGAGATGGGCGTACCCGCCGGCACTGAATTCCTCGACATGATCTCGCCCCAATACGTCTCTGACCTCGTAAGCTGGGGAGCCATCGGCGCGCGAACAACCGAGAGTCAGGTCCACCGCCAGCTCGCCTCTGGCCTCTCTTGTCCGGTAGGCTTCAAGAACGGCACGTCCGGCAATGTACAAATTGCGATTGAGGCCATCCTGTCGGCGAGCCATCCACATACCTTCCTCGGCACCTCGGAAACGGGACAATCCGCGATCCTGCTTACTTCTGGCAATTCGGACTGCCACATCATCCTGCGCGGTGGCCGGCAGATCACCAACTACGATGCAGCCTCCGTCGCTTCGACCGTTGAGCAGATGGAAAAGACAGGCGTCAAACCCCGCATCATGATTGACTGCAGCCATGCAAACAGCGGCAAAGACCATCGCAAGCAAGGCTCAGTATGCCGCGCCGTGGCAGAACAGATCACGAACGGGGAACACCGCATCATGGGTGTCATGATGGAAAGCAATCTCGTTGCCGGGTCGCAGACTCTCGTAAGCGGTAAGGCGCTTGTCTATGGACAAAGCATCACCGACGCCTGCATCGACTGGCCTGAGACCCACACACTCTTGCATGAACTCGCCACCGCCGTCCAAAAGCGGCGCAGTCACCTTCGTGCCGGGCTACAGCAAATCCTGAGATGCTGTATCCCGAAACCGCAATACCCAAGTTGACGCGACCATCAGGGAGCGGCAACCTTGAACAACACTCAAAAGGACACACCTTCTCAGGATTTGCTCTAGTTCACTCCAGAGAAACCTACCTCTCGCGATGAGGTCTTTCAGCAAAATCGAGCCGCGCCCGACACCATCCGCGTCCCCGGAGGCCGCCCCGTCGCCATCACCCCCTCGCCTCCATTGGGCTCCTCTCCCTGACGATCGTCCTGTCTGTAATTCCCTCCGCCGACGAGCCCAACAAACTCCTCGCCATCGCCAAGGTGCTGATCTCGACGGCCGTCCTGATCGGAATCGGAGTCACCATCCCCTCAGAGCGTGAGAAAACGTAGGAGAGAATAGTCGAGTGAAAAAGAACTCAACGATCCTGACGAGAGATTTCCGGGAAACAGTCCACGAACGTGTGCAACGGGATGCGGAATCCCGAATGCGCACTGCTCGAAAAGCCAATCAACTCCATGATGGTCGGAGACATCAACTGGTCAGCAAGCAAGACTCCTCGGAGGGGAAGAAAACTCGGTGACTAAAACCCACCGGAACGATCCATGCCCGTGTAACAGCGGCAAGAAATACAAGCACTGCCACGGTGCCGTTGCACCCCATGCTGATGGCCAATCTGAGCGGCGATCCCCACCAGTGCTCTACGCACCAGCCCCCAACATGCTGATGAATCGCGTTGAACGGGAGGCACGAGTAATTGCGAACGGCTTTGACGAAATGTGCCGTGAACATGTCGCAGACTTGGAGAAGTTATACGGTTCAATATCAGTCTTGCTTCTCGCAGGCTCTAAGAACGCCGAGAACGAGAACGATCACGTTCGGATTGTTCTTTTTCGAGTCCTCTCGAACGCTCTAAAGTCATTCACCGCTGCATTCTCGCTGCTACGAACAGGATGGCGTTTGCAGCCCTACCAATGTATGCGCAACTGCATGGAGGCACTCAGCGTTACTCTCCACCTCGCTATTCACCCAGACGAGTTGGAAAAATTCGAAAAGGATGAGTTGATCTCCACGAAAACCTTCAAATCTGCAAAGGAACTCATGCCTCAGTTCGGCAGCGTCTACGGGACTCTCAGCACAGACTTTGCTCACATAGGCCGACCCTTTCGCTTTGTTCAGAAGGGGATTGCGTATACGCAAGACGAATCCGACCTCTGGTATTGCTTGGGGGCCCTAGTGAGTATCCTATGGCTGACCTACCAAGTCACGGAACTAGTGTTCTTGGACTCAGCTGAGGAGCCGCAGTTTTGGAAGCGAATGGCGGATCGCGGATACCGTATGGATCTTAGCGAGAAAGCGAAAGCATGGCAAACGAAGATTGCCAGCCGGTACAAGGAGTTTATGCGAGAAGCTCAAGCCAATTGAAGTAGCACCCGAGGTATGGTAGGTCCCGGGAAAACGCATATGGGCTCAGATCGCTAGCAGATTTGCGGGAACACTTAGCCGGTTGTCCTCCAACCCGTTCTAAAGCTGAGTGCCTTATTGAGTGCAAAGGTATTGCAGCTTTGTACGCCTAAGGCTTGACATACATCAGGAACCTTACGATTCGCGCGTTGTGTCGACGGCCTTGAAGTTTCGGTTGTCACAACCGTTCTGCCTGGGGGATCAACGAGCGCGTATGCTATCAGGAACGGGTCGCGCCCGATCTTTTCAACTTCATCATCACTAAGATCCGCCGCATACCCAGAAGAGACGACATGTTGCACGAGCGCAACATCAACGGCCTCATCAAGCAGCAAGGCAGTTGCAATCTCAGCGGTAGAAATCCAGTCGAGTAGCGGATCGGCATCCTTACGTCCCGCTTTTATCTCGTCCATGATTTCACGCGGAATTTTTATCCGATTTGAAGCGGCCTGATAATGAACCCAGCTCCAAAATTCTGGGACTTGATCTAGCGGGTAATAAGTACTGTTGGCGGTAATCAGCACGTTTGCGTCGAGCAGGTAGAGCACTTACTGGCCACCTCGCATTCCGGCCATGTGGATCAACGGATCTACATTGCGGGGCTTGACGCCGAGCACCTTGCCCGCTCTCGTATATGTGAGAAATCCTTCTGCAAGCGAATTCTTCACAAGGTCTAAGAGGGCATCACCGAGCCGATGTCTCTTAACTACGTAATAGTTCGGGCCACCCTCCTTCTTATCTTTGCTTCCTGAATGTGCCTGAGCAGCATTCCATTCATCTTGGTAATGAATATCCAACTCTTGCCACCTCGCGCGAGTTATGACATCCAGGCGCAGAAGCTTGTACGCAACCATCGGTCGGCTGATCTTTCTTCTGTTTGCGAATTGAGCAATTGCCCCGACGGTCTCCTGAAGTGAAGCCCGACGTAGAAAACGAAGCTCGTTTATTTCGGGTTCGGGCAACAGTATTTCGCCCGCGACCTCGTTGCAATAGCTCTCAATCTGAGTATCGGTGGTCCCACCGCTAACACCGGTAGTGCCGAGCCACAAGTGCGTCAGCTCATGCAACGCCGTGAAGGCCCACGCTACCTTCGCATCCTGATCGTTAACAACAACAAAAGGGGCAACTGGATCAGCAACGGCATATCCCCGGAACACACTACTGGGAATGTTCGTGTGATGGCTCCCTAAGTTCCCGAGGAGCAAAACGAACGTACCCGACGCCTCGACCTTTTCGCGCAAATAGCTGAACGCATCTTGTACATTGGCCTGTCCCCTGAATGCGGCGAGCGAAAATACCAGCCTCTCTGTCATCCGGCGCGCCAACTCGACGGGCAACACATCCATGGTCACCGATGCGACGTAATCGACTGTGTTAACCTCCACCTCTTCGAGCAAGTCCTTCACTATGCCTTGGCGTCCGCGAATGTCGCGGATAAGAGCATCAAGCGTGGGATCATACTCCGGGGGCTTCACTCCGGGTGCCCTGCGAAAGTCTTGGCCTCGGTCCCCTACGCGGGGCGGTTCACTGAGATAGAAGACAAGCAGTGACCGGCGATATACCCGCGCCATGTTCAGCAGGACGCTCCGCGACGGTTCCTCGGTCCCGGCTTCCAAGGTTAAGAGACGCTCTCCCCCTGTACGTTCACGGGTACCTTTGAATCCGAGCGCGTGCGCAGCCTCATCGACAGATAGGCCCGCCGTTTCGCGTGCCCATGTCAAGATTCGAGGGTTAAGTGCCATCGCTTTTTGATCCTAGCTCATTACGAGAGTAATGACGGAGAAGGGATCCAGTCTGATCACTCCGGTTGGTCGTCCACCCTTCATTTTCTACGTCTTGGAGTTCACAGAAAGGATGCTACAGACGCATAGCGGCAAGGCCGGGGCACCCATCGAAACCGGCACCTCCACTTCCAGCCTCGCCGCGCGAGGCCCGGCAGGAGCCCTCAGGCTTTATGCCGCCTTGGGGAGCTCGACTTTGATGGGAGGTTCGGGCGTGATGTCGGAAACTTCCTGCCGCCACAACCGCACAGTTTCGAGCAACCCCTGCAGAGAGTATTTCGTGATGGTGGTCTGCTCCGCTCCTGCCTTTGCATTCATCGGACGAATGGCGACAGCCTCGCGCACTCCCGGCCGAATACGTAGAAAAACGCCGCGCTGACGTCTGGGATTGGGAGTCGGGGGAGTACAGGCCATTCGCAACTCACCATCCGGCCTCATGTGAGGCAGTGCGTAAACGGCACAGTTTCCATCTTTGAGTAACTCCCGAATCAGGTCCTTTACAAGATCGGATTGATTCGAACTGAACTCGATACCATGTACCCTCGGCATTGAAGTGACCTCTTGCTCACTCCTCTCAGCCTACGAAAACAGCAGTAAGAAATGCGTAAAGCACGGGTCGAAATCAGCCCCAGGCTGATGCCGGTGTGCGAGATGCTTTGCCTCAAACGTGGGATAGGACGACTCAGTCAGGAGAGATACGCTTTGAACGCAAGCAGGCGACTACCTTTGCTGGAAGAAGAACATTGAAAGGCTCCATCCTCACGGCTCAGGTCCAAACTCAAACCAGCCCAACTCAAATTCGCCCAACGCAAATCAGAAGGTACCGTGCAAAATGGTGGATACGCGGCGCTGCACTTTTCTTCCTGGCCTTCTCCCTGTCCAGCATCGTCCAGTTTTGGGGCGACATCTTCGCCGACGAGCGGTCGTCAAGCCCAACTGAGATTCTCGTACCCTGCCTCATGGTGCTGACCGGCATCTTCCTGGTCGGGCATTTTTTCACCGTTCGCGTGACCCTTTTTCCGGATGCCATCGAGGTACGAACCCTTTGGTCCACAAAGAGGATGGCCTTCGACAGGATCCGCGGACGGCGCGAATCCGTGAACACCGATTCGGACGGCGTCACAACCTTAAAAATTAAATTGGAGCCGCTCGGTTATCAGCAGCCGGCGCTCGAATTTCAGGATATCTACAATTTCGACACCGAATTCTACGGGTGGCTCCACTCCCTGCCGAAACTGGGACAGTAGGCGGAGCGGTGCGGTCGTCTATGGGACAATGAAGCCATGAGCGGAATCCAGTTCGTCACCGACGCGAAAGGCCGCAAGGTCGGCGTGCTGATCGAGCTCAAAAAGCACCGGGCCGTCTGGGAAGACTTCTGGGATGGCCTCGTATTGGAGTCCCGCCGCAAGGAAAAGAGCGTTTCCTACGAGCAATATCGCGCCACCCGCCTGAAGCCCGCCGCCGTCGTGCCTGAATACTCCTTTCTTTTTCCCTCCAACGTGGAATAGCACGCACTCAGCCCCGCAAGCTACGCTGTCTCCGCAGGCTGAATAACCGTGAGATCCTCATCCGTAGTCCCGGCTCAGGTCCAAACCCGAAGCTACCGACCCAAATTGTGGATGTTCGCCTTCGCAGTCGGATTCCTCGGCTTCTGCCTGACCGGCCTTGCCCATTATTCGTGCAGCATGCTCGATCCGGAGCAGCCGCCGGAGACTACTGGCTTTGTCATCACCGGCCTTTTGGTGTTGGCCGGTATCGTCCTGCTTGGGCACTACCTCACCGCCCGCGTGACCCTGGGTCCCGATGCCATCGAGGTAAAAACTCTCTGGACCACGAAGAGGATGGACTTCAGCAGAATTCGCGGCTGGCGCGAGTATGAGACCACCGATTCGGACGGCGTCAAGACCCGCTACATTGAACTGGAATCGCTCGATCACCATCAGCCGGCGCTCAAATTTCAGGACATCTATAATTTCGATGCCAATTTCGACGGGTGGCTTCGCTCCCTGCCAAAACTGGGGCGTTAGGCGGAGCGGCGCGATCACCCACCTCGACGCGAACCGCAGCCACCGCATTTCCGTTCCCTAATCACTAATCCCTGCCCTGGCCGGGAATTTCCCCAAACCAGCTACAATAGAAATAGAGGACAAAGAATCGCCCGGCCGCATCTGCTGCCGGGCTTCGCTGTTTTGGGGCGGCCTATCGCAAAACGGGAATTCCAGAGCTTGCAAGTCACTTGTTTTCTATGACATACCGTAAGTCATTTCCCTTGTATGAGGTACGGCCGAGGTATGGCTTAACTCCAGTCCAATGAATGACTAACAAGTTCTGGGGGGAGGGGGTCCCCCTCACTAGCACATCCCGCTCGGCTTCGGCGCCGTTCCGGTTTCCTGCGAAGGAAGACTCTGCGGGTTCGGAACCGGATAGGGCGCGTTGCCGGTGAGCAGCGTTGCACACTCCGAGAGAATGTCTGACGTTGCCGTCGCGGGAGATGGCAGCGAGGGAATCGACGAATCGGGCTTTACGAAGTTCAATGCGCTGGTCAGGTCGCCGACCGCCGCACGGCGCCATGCGCTCAGGTTCGGTACTTCGGCTCCAAAGCGTGTCTCGATGAACCGCAGCGTTGATGTGTGATCGAACAGGTCCGAAGACACGAATCCCCCTCGGCTGAAAGGGGAGATCACGAGCATCGGCACGCGAAAGCCAAGGCCGATCGGCCCCGGAATCGCGGGACTGCCGACAACTGTCGGGTCCGGAACCGCCGGCGCCGTGACGTATTCGCCCGGTGTGCCCGGGGGCGCCGTCATCGGCGCGACGTGGTCGAAGAATCCGCCATTCTCGTCGTAGGTGACGAACAGGACCGTCTTCGCCCACAACGCAGAATTCGCAGACAGGGCGCTCATGATGACCGAGAGGGTGGCCTCCCCGAAGAGGGATGGGAACGGCGGATGCTCGGTATCAACGATCGAAGCCAGTATCCATGAGACCTGCGGCAGGTTGCCGGACGCTGCATCCGCCAGGAAGTCAACCGGAAACTGGGGTCCGAATGCATGTTGATAGAGCGGAGACGATGAGTCCTGGAAATTCTTGAAGTACGACAGGACATTATCGGAGAAGATCCCGTTCAGAATGTTCTGGTCGGGCGATGAATAAACCCGCCACGAAATGCCACGCGCCTGGAGTTGTTCGCACATGGTCGTGTAGGTGAGCTTGCCGAAGAAGGATGATCGGTTATTGACAAGAGTCTGAAGCAAGGGGCCGCCGTTCTTCCCATCGGGATCGATCGAAGCAGCCATGGTGTAGAGACGGTTGGGGTCCGTCGGGCCCATCACCGAGCAGAAGTAGTTGTCGCATATTGTGAAGGCATCTGCGACCGCGTAGAAAAACGGCAGGTCCGCGCGCGTGTAATAGCCCATCACGAGCACGGCATCGTTGGCATTGATCGGGAGATGAGAGGTCACGAAGCCGTTCATCGCCCCGTTGTTCCAGCTCTGGTGCTGCGGAACCCAGTCATGGCTGATGTCGTGCGTGCAGGCCGCGTTTTGCGTGGCCGTATCCAGATGAAATGGCAACAGGACGCCGGCCGGTGCGTCTGCGGTATTGGCTGGGTCGGGCTGCTGAAAGGCCATGCTCTGGTCTGAGAATCCCCGCACCCCGCGATAGCTGCCGAAATAGTGATCGAAGGAACGATTCTCCTGAATGAGGATGACGACGTGCTCGATGTCCGTCAGCTTCGAACACCCGGATGTAGGAGGAGGGCTCATGGAACCTCCTCCCGTCCCGCATCCCGGGAGCTGGGCCGCAAGCTCCGCCGCACCCATGGCAGCGCCGATTTTGAGCAATTCCCTGCGGGTGAGATGTTTGAAGGACGTGGGCACCCTTTCCTCTCACTGCATTGGATGCGTCCATGGGAAATGGTGGAAGATAGAAGGGAAAAGACATGACAAGTTTGAAGTCACAAATTGTGACCTCAAGTTCCGCCGTTCCGGCGGAGCGCATCGTTGATCAAAATCGAGGAGCCGCGCATCCCGCTGATTCGCGGGCATAAAGTAATGCTAAGTACTGATCTTGCAGAGCTTTACGAGGTGGATCCAAGGGTCCTCGTACAGGCTGTTAAGAGGAACCTGGAGCGTTTCCCCGGGGACTTCATGTTCCAGTTGACTAGGACTGAGCACGCGAACCTGAAATCACAATCTGTGATTTCAAGTTGGGGCGGCGCCCGCCGCGCTCCGGGATCGGAGCCACTAACGAGTTCCGTCCGGCGCAGGGGCGGTATAGGTGAAGTCCTGATTCGCCGTCTGCTTTGAAGCTACGGTCACGGTTGTGGTCTTCTGTCCCAATTTTTCATGGACGGCCACAATCGTATAGGTTCCTGGCGGCAAGCCCTTGATGGTGAAATGCCCATCCCCGTCGGAAACCGCGAAGAACGGATTGGGCACCACATTGATGAACGCCTCCATCCAGGGATGATTGTTGCAGCGCACCGGAATCATCAGCTCAGGGGTGGGCAGCGTACGCATATCCGGCGATCCATTCGGTGGCTGTGAGATATCGACCGCCTGGTTGGTGCTGATCTGCGGCGTGAAGTGAACGTTGTGCATGGTGGGGTCGCCGTTGGTGAACTTGACCGGCTGTCCCGCCTGAGCACCCACCACGTGTGGAGCGAACCGGCAGCCCTTCTGATCGACCACCACCGGATCCTGCGAGGGCGCATAGAGCTTGTTACCGAGGCCGTCCTTCACGTAGATGAAAACATTCTGAAGTCCGCCATCGTGCACCACGTACTGTTCTGTGTTGTTCGCGTCCGCCGCTCCGCACACCGGATCCTGAGCCATATCAATCGCGATTCTCTGTGGAGGCTGACCCGCGAAGTGAATTGTCCCGGTGATCGTTCCCGCCGTACTGGCGTCGATGGTCGTGTAGACGCCGGCCGCCGAGGACCCCGCATCCTTTTTCTTGCAACCTGCACCAGAAAGCAGCAGTACGGAGAGCACTCCTGCCGTCGTGATCTTGGGTATCTGCATGAGAACTCGTTTCCCGGATAATTATCTTGCGGGTTGTGGAACTTCAAGCGCCGCAATGACCGCATCGCCAAAGGCCTTGGTGCCCGCCGTGCCGCCTACGTCGCGGGTCAGCGTTTTTCGCTCGCGGTAGACCTGCTCTGTGGCCGCCTGGAGTCTATCGGCTGCTTCAGCCTCGTCGATATGGCGCAGCATCAGAATGGCGGACTGCAGCAGCGCCGTCGGGTTGGCGATGTCCTTGCCTGCGATGTCGGGCGCCGATCCGTGGACGGCCTCGAAGATGGCGGCATCCGCGCCGATGTTAGCTCCCGGCACCAGTCCGAGTCCGCCTACGAACGCCGCGCACAAGTCGCTCACGATATCACCGTAAAGATTTGGAAGCAGCAGCGTGTCGTACTGATACGGATTCATCACCAGTTGCATGCAGGCGTTGTCGATGATGTGTTCGCCGTAGGTGATCTCGGGATAGCTCTTCGCGATCTCTCGCGCGCATTTGAGAAACATGCCATCGGAGAGCTTCATAATATTCGCCTTGTGAATGGCGTGAATCTTGCGCCGGCCATGTTTGCGCGCATAATCGAACGCCCATCTCGCGATGCGGGTTGAGCCCTTCTCGGTGATCACCTTCAGCGATGTCATGACTCCAGGAACCACCTCGTGCTCGAGGCCGACGTATTCGCCTTCCGTGTTCTCACGAACGATGATCAGGTCGACGTTGGGATAACGAGTCTCCAGCCCAGGAAGATTCTTGATCGGCCGGAAATTCACGTACAGCTCAAATTTTTTCCTGAGGGTCACGTTGATCGAGGTGAATCCGCCACCCACGGGAGTCGTCACTGGTCCCTTCAAGGCGAGTTTCGTCCGCCCGATCGATTCGTATAGCTCTTTGGGCACGTACTCCTCGTACTTCTCGAATGCCTCGGCTCCGGCCGAATACCTCTCCCACGCAAACTTCACTCCACTCGCATCGAGAATGCGTACGACGGCGTCGGTTACTTCGGGCCCGATCCCGTCTCCCGGAATCAGGGTGACTGCATGTCTTTTCGCTGTGCTCATAAATTCCTTATCCCGCAGATTTGTTTTTCTTGCCCGGTTCACGGGCAGTCAGCAGCTGTTCCAGCTCCTCTTTGAATTCGCGCACATCCTTAAAGTCGCGATAGACACTGGCAAAGCGTATATAAGCGACGGTATCGAGGGCCTTGAGGCGGTCCATCAGCAGTTCGCCGATCTCCCTCGTCGTGCGTTCGCGCTCGGACGATTCGGTCAGAAACGACTCGGTCTCGTCCACGAGGGCCTCAAGCTTGCTTGCAGAAATGGGCCGCTTCTCGCAGGCGTGGAGCAGGCCGCTCAGGACTTTCTGGCGCTCGAACTTCTCCCGCCGTCCATCCTTCTTGACAACCATGTAAGGGATTTCGTCGATGCGCTCATAAGTGGTAAAGCGCTTGTTGCATCGCTCACATTCGCGGCGCCTGCGGATGGAATCAGCCTCTTTGCTCTCGCGGGAGTCAACGACGCGGTCTTGCGTGAATCCGCAGTAAGGACACTTCATTTCTAGACTGATTCTATCAGCGCAGTATGATTGGCCTTTCACGCGCTCGCTACAAGGCCGCACTTGCCATGAACGGTTCATTGAGTTACGTTGCCCCATGGTGCATCTGACGACTCTATGACGACACATCAGCGTTCCGTTCTGAAAGGCGCAGCTGCCGGGCTCATCGGCGGATTGGCCGGCGCCGGAGCGAAGGCTCTCGCCGAGCAGCTTTTTCCGCCGCGGACGAAGGGCCAGACGCCTCCTTCGGTTGCTCTGGCCGAGCAGGTCGCCGGCCACCCGCTACCGCCGGCGGAGAAACAAGCGGCAATGCAGACCATCCACTGGGGTTTTGGAGCCGTGGCCGGAGCTGTCTACGGCGCAATGGTCGAGCTGGAGCCGTCGCTCGGTGCGTGGCGCGGAGCGGCCTTTGGCCTGAGCCTGAACAAGATTACCCACGAGACGGTCCTACCTCGCATGGGTCTTGCAGCTCCCAAGGAACAGCAGCCATCCCAGGAGCGCATCAGCGAGTGGGTCACGCACGCCGTCTACGGAATCTTCACTGATGCAGTGCGGCGGATCGTTCGCCGCAATCTCTGATTGTGCCTATGTGACCTGCTCGGGAGCGGCCTCAGCGACGGCCATCGCTTCCTCGCCAGCGTGTTCGCTCTCTTCGGAGACCTTCCTCAGCGAAACATGCTCAATGCGCGACCAGATCAGCCCCAGCGGAATCACGCTGAGAAATGTAACTGCGAGCAGCATGGCTGCGGAGCCCAGCGCCGGCTCCCAGCGAACAGCGAAGAAACTCTGCATCGTCGCGGCTACCGCTGCTATCTGCGTGAACCACCCGATTACGGGTAGCTGCACAGCACTCACCAGCATGCTCGCCGCCATCAGCACCATGCAGCGCGCCAGTGTCATGCCCGCCAGCGGAGGCGAGTCCACGAAGGCCCGGGTCGTCATCAGATATGCTCCCGTGATCGCTGCCCACATGAACAGTGAATAGAAAAACGCCAGCGCCACATCCTTGAGCGAGGCGAGCATATCCAGTCCGTCGCGAAAGGCGTGAATCTTGGACGCGACCGATTTGCCCAGCTTATGGGACAACATGCCGAATGCCTTTTCCGCGCCTGCGGCCACTGCTCTGCCGCCGATCCTTACCATCACTGCCAAAGCCGCCAGCGCCGCTGTTCCAGCCAGCCCGCTGAAGGCAATTTTTCGCAAAACCTCGGGATGCGGGAGAGATGCATCATGCGGAGCCGTGATCAATGCGAGCGAGAAGATCAGCGCCATCGCCCCGGCGTCGAACATTCTCTCTACCACATAGACCGCGATTTGCGAGCTGAGCGTAACCCGCACCCGCTTGGCGACAAGATAAGGCCGAACGAAGTCCGCAGGCCGCCCAAGCAGCGCCACGCCAGTGAACCCAATTACCTGCGTGCCCACCAGGCTGAATGGCGAGACCCTACGCACCGGCTTGAGGAATAGAGCCCAACGCACCGATCGGATCGCGTACCCTAGCCAAATCAGCGCCACGCCGATTCCGATATCACGCCAGTCAGCCAGTTTCAATTGTTGGAGAAAGATGCCCCAGTCGAAGTGGATTCGCCCGCGCGCGACGACCACCAGCGCCACCACAACAACAGCAGCCACCAGCCAGAGAATCCACTGCTTGTTCTTCAAGATTAAATCTCCATCAGCGAGGAATCAGTGCGCAGCAGAAGCTGTCTGCCGCGCCGCTACGCGCCGGTTGAACTCATGGATAACACGCGCAACGTAGGTTCGGGTTTCACGATACGGTGGGATGCCATGCCACCTGTCAACCGCAGCCGGTCCCGCATTGTAAGCGGCCAGGGCCTGGGCGAGGTTGTCATGGTAGCGCTGGAGCAGGCTGTCGAGATATGCCGTGCCGCCTTTGATATTCTCACCCGGAACGAATGCGTCCGAGACTCCGAGCTGTGCCGCAGTCCCCGGCATCAGCTGCATCAGACCTCGTGCTCCGGCCCGGCTCACGGCACGCACATTCCCCCCGCTCTCCTGCCGGACAACACTCGCCAGCAGGTCCACGTCGAGATCATGGGCGCTACTGGCACGTTCCAGTAACTGGTGCAGTTCCGCCTGTGTCAGCCTCCCATCGCCGGGGAGAGGCGGCGCGCCCCTCGGCGTCGCAGCCGGAAGCTCAATATGCTCGCTCGATGCGATCTCGGCCGAGCTCAGCTCGACGAAGTTCGTGCTGCCCGCATCCATGTAGAGTCGTACCCGGTCGCCCTGAGCCGCATGATGGTCGCAAATCAGGTCAAACCCATTCGTCAGGGTCACGTGCTCGGCAGCCTGCGCCGCGCCCGAAGCCAGAACCACGCTCAGCGCCATAAGAAGCAGCGTCCGTCTTTTAGGGCAGAAAGGCGACATTGCGCTCACTCTATCACGCCGGGGTCTCAACGGCTGCCCCCTTCCCGTACTGGACGCCCCCGGATTCAAGGACGCTCTCTACAATTTGGGCTACTCCATCCTGGTCGTTACTGGCGGCAATTTCCCATCCCCGCAGGCTGGCGATCTCAAGAAGCCCAGGGGCACCGTTGGCCATTGCGACCGGGCGGCCGGCAAAGTTGAGCATCTCGAGGTCGTTGAGGTTGTCCCCAATGGCCATGATCTCCTCACGTCCGATACCCCGGGCTGCCGCCAGACTTTCCAGCGCTACACCCTTGGAGCAGCCGGGCGGCAAGATATCCAGGATGCACAGGTCTTTCGATACATATTCCGTTCGGTGCAATTCGATTCGGCCTGCGAATTCGCTCGATAGGAGATCCGCTTGGGCCTCTCGCATCGTATCTACGGAACCGCAGATCATTCCCTGAACCGGTGCCTCTCCCGCATCAAAAGCGCGTTCCAGCGGCACGAATTCCCGAATCCAGGGGCGGTTAGCGTTGACCCACGGCATAATTCGCGCGCCCAGCCGGTCGATGGACTCAACTGCCAGTTCGCCCGGACCTTCGCAGTCGAAGGTGAACACCGTCATACCGCCATACCGGCGCAATTCTCCGCAAAGCGGACGGGCGGTCTCGACAGCGAGAGAAAAGCGGTCGATGCGCTCCCCGGCGAGCGTCCGTGTAACCGCGCCATTCGACGTAATGAGGATGGTCTCAGGCGCAAGCCCTACGGGTTGAATCAGCGGCGAGGCATACGCTTGGCGCCTGCCTGTGGCGATAACAATTTCGATTCCTGCTGCCTCAGCTGCGTGAAGCGCGCGGCAGGTTCTATCGGTCACCTGCCCTCCAACAGTTGGCAAAAGTGTCCCGTCGATATCGATGGCGATCAGCCGTACAGGTGAAGGCATTGCATTAAGTCTATCGGATTGGTATCCCGGCTGCCCTTCACCCGAAAGGATCATTCCCCCAGTAAGACCTATGTCCTTTTGCGTATGAAATTTACGCAAGTATTGGCATGGTTCATAATCAAATGACGGTGTGTGCCTCAATTCGCTAGTCTCCAAGGCAGAACAGCACAGCGGCTCTGGTCTTTCCGAGAACTGAACGACATGGCAGGTCAGCGAGATTTGGCCGAGCAGTTATTCGAGGCCGCATTAGACCTCAGCCCCGAAGATCGGGCCGATTTCCTCGACCGCCAGTGCAAAGGCGATCCGGAGCTGCGAAGTGCAATCGAATCCCTGCTTGTCGGCGAGACAGACCAGACGAGCTTTCCGGAGCAGTCAGCCGATGAGGGGCTCCACCGGTCCACGACCCTGCGCGGAAGCTTTATCGGTCCCTACCACCTACTCGATCTGATCGGCGAGGGGGGGATGGGCGAGGTCTGGCTCGCCGAACAGAAGCGCCCGGTTCGCCGTCGTGTCGCCATCAAGCTCATCAAGGTTGGGATGGACACCCGCGAAGTGGTTGCGCGCTTTGAGTCCGAGCGTCAGGCCCTCGCTCTCATGGATCACCCCGCGATTGCCAAGGTGTTCGACGCCGGATCTACTCCTGATGGCCGGCCCTACTTCGTGATGGAGTTTGTGGCAGGCATTCCCATAACGGCTTATTGCGATAAACACAAACTTACAGTGCGCCAGCGCATGGAACTCTTCATCCACGTCTGCGAAGGCGTGCAGCACGCGCACCAGAAAGCCATCATCCACCGCGACCTCAAACCTTCGAACATCCTCGTGGCCGAAATCGATGGCCAGCCGATGCCGCGTATCATCGACTTCGGTGTCGCCAAGGCAACCTCCCAGAAACTCACGGCAGGAACCATGCACACGAGTTTCGGCACAATGGTCGGAACCATTGGGTACATGAGCCCTGAGCAGGCCGACCCGTTCGGAGAGGACATTGACACGCGCAGCGACGTCTACTCGCTCGGCGCCGTGCTGTACGAACTCCTCACTGGCACCCTGCCGCTCGATCTCAATAAGCTTTCCTACGATGAAGTCCTGCGCCGACTTCGCGATCAGGACGCGCCGCGGCCGAGCACAAAACTGAGTACGCTCGGCGGCAGATCTGCGGAAGGCGCGAGGAACCGCAGCTCCGAGCGGCCAGCACTCGTCCGTCAGCTTCGCGGCGACCCCGACGCTATTGTGCTCAAGGCACTTGAAAAGGACCGTACGCACCGCTATGCCTCGGCATCTGAGCTGGCAGCCGACATCGGACGATACCTGCGCAACGAGCCGGTTACGGCACACCCCCCCAGCACGGCCTATCGTGCCCGCAAGTACATCCGCCGCCACCGTCTGGGAGTTGCCGTGGCCGCAGTTGCCGTTCTCCTGCTGGCGGGTTTCGCCGTCGTGCAGTCGATCGCCCTGCGACGGATCACCCGCGAGCGCGACCGTGCCGACCGCATCACCGACTTCATGACGGGCATGTTCAGGCAGCCGGAGCCGAGTGAGGCGCGCGGCAATACGGTGACGGCGCGGGAAATCCTTGACAAGGCGTCGAAGGAGATCGATAGCGGCCTTCGCAATGACCCGGAATTGCAGGCCAAGATGATGTACACCATGGCCGATACATATGCCGGGTTGGGGCTCTATGCCCGGGCTCAGTCTCTCGTCGAACGGGCTCTGGCGATCCAGCAGCACGTACTTGGGCCGAGCAGCCCGGATACATTGCGTTCCGCGTGCCTCATGGCAAAGGTCGTAACCTTCCAGGGTCATGCCGCTGACGTGGAGAAGATGCAGCGGCAGACCCTGAACATCCAGCGCAAGGTCCTCGGGCCCGAGAATCCGGACACACTCCAAAGCATGATCGTTCTGGCCGACATACTCGACTGGGAGACCAATTATTCCGAAGCGGAGCAGCTGGAGCGCGAGGCCTTGGCCATCCGGCAGCGGGTTCTTGGGCCCGAGCATCCCGACACGCTGAATTTAATGAGTGGGGTGGCGGATACGCTGCGGTTGGCCGGCCGGGATCCCGAGGCCGAAAAGCTCGCGCGGGAGGCTCTGGATATCCAGCGGCGGACGCTCGGGTCCGAGCATCCCGACACCCTGTTCACCATGACGCTTCTGTCGGAGGTCGACCAGGACGAGGGCCATTATGCCGAGGCCGAGAAACTGCAGCGGGAAGCCCTGAGCATCAAGCGCCGTGTATTCGGTGTGGAGCACGCCACCACGCTTTTCGTCATGAGCCAGCTAGCAGATACCCTGGCGAAGGAAGGCCACCTCGGGGAAGCTGAGGCCCTTTCCCGCGAGGCGCTGGAGACGAAGAGCCGCGTCCTCGGCCCTGAGCACCCCTACACCCTGCAGAACATCCAGGAGCTGGCGGGCATCCTCGGGCGGGAAGGCCGCTACGACGAGGCGGAGAAGCTTTTCCGCCAGGTGATCGAGACGGCGAGCAGAACCGGCCCCGGGGATACGGCCGCCGAGGCGTGGTATGCGTTCGCCTGTATGGCAGCGGCTGCGGGACGCCGAGACCAGGCCTTCGAGTACCTGGCCCGGGCGGCCGCAAACGGATATCGGTTTGCCAACTCACTGGAAACCGAACGAGACCTGAAACCGCTTGAGGGCGATCCCCGGCTCACGGCACTGCTGGCCAGAGTCCGCCAGAATACCGCGACGGTAGGGATCGGCCATTAGCCTGTTAACGACCAGGCGGCAAGGCAGTTCTTCGGTGCTGGTGCCCCTGCCCTCCCCCTCCCCATACAATCTGTGAGCCATTCATTCCATTGGCGTTAACCGGCACGTCGACCGCAGTCCCTAGAGCATCAATGAGTTGCAGAAGTTGCTTATGAAATCAACGAGTTGGGAGACCTGATTAAGTGGCCGGGATGATTTCCACCGGATACAGGAAAGCCCGGCCGCGTGCGCGACCGGGCCTCATTTACCCTCTATTTCTATTTTAGCTGGTCTGGGGAAATTCTCCGCCAAGTAGAAGCTGGTTAGAAAACGTCAGCTGATCTTTCTGTCTGCGCTCAGTAAGGAGTCGAGCAGGCCAGTAAGCGTGTGCGCACGGGTACGAATCGCGGCGCGGCTTTCCTGCGAGCCGGCAAGCGCGTCGTGGCGCCGTTCAAGAGTAGCGAGTTCGTCGGCGATATTGAGCGCGGCGAGGACGGCAACACGCAGGGAGTCGACCGTTTTGCCATGAGCGGCGACGGCGCGCATTTTGGTGTCGACGATCTCAGCGATGCGGCGAATGTATTCGGGATTTTCGCCGCGAAGATGATAGGTCTGATCGTAGATGTCGACAGAAATATAGTCGGCGTTACCGTTTGCGGCCTTGGGGGCTGACGGCGCGGCCTGGGTCCTGTCGATGTCGGTCATCCGCGAGGATCTCCTGCTTTCATCCGCTGATCTCGTCCAGCTGCTTCAGGAGCCGCTCGACACGCCCGCGCACAGTCACGCGCTCCTTCTCGAGGGCTTCGATCTGCGCCGTGGAGTTGTCGTTCTGTTCCTTGAGCTCCAGAACCTTGAATTCAAGCTCTTCAATGCGGTGTTCGGCGGCGGCGCGGGCGGTGCGTTCCGACTTGAGCAACTCGACCGCACGGAGCACGCGCTGCTCAAGGGCGCTGAAGTCATCGGCGGCGATTGGAAGTTCGTGGTCCTGAATGGCGGCAGCGCTCGACATAAGCGGGGATTCTCCTGAAGATGGCTTCTTCGCGCAGTATATCGCCCGCGCGTCGGAGGAAATTGCGGAAAATGTCGCGGGCGCGAGGGGGTGCCGTGTTGGGTACGTAATTTAGAGTGCAGAGCACAGAGCACAGAGCTCAGGGCACAGAGAGTTAGCAAGTCAGCGAAAGCTCGGCCGGGGTTGCAACGTTGCTTCCCACTCTTTCGTGAACGCGAGAGGATGGGGCACCCGCGAAAGCTTCATTGCTGACCTGCTGGCTTGCTGACTCGCTGACCTGCTTACACGCGCAGTTTTCCGCCGATTGATTCCATGACGGCGATGATGGCCCGCGAGAACTGCTGCAACTCCTCCTCGCGCAGCGTGCGTTCCTGCGACTGGAAGACGACACCGAGGAGAAGGGAAAAGTGTCCAGCGGGAATGGACTTTGCGTCACGCAGAATTTCTTTCGGAGCGAAGCTGCGCAGCTCTGGGATGTCGAGTGCGCGGAGCTTGTCTTCGATCGCTGCCCATGTCGTCGAGTTCGGAAACAGCAGCGAGAAGTCGCGCCGGACGGGTTGAAAGCGTGACAACTCGCGCACCACCGGCTGGCGCAGCTTCTGTTTGTAGAGGCGATCGAGATAGATTTCACCAACGAGCACGGTCTGTTTGAGCTTGCGGCGTTCCGCTTCAGCGGGATGAAGCTGTCCAAACCACGCGACCGTGGCTCCATCGAGCGTGGCGCGCGCTGAGCGGCCCGGATGCAGCCATGCGGGTAGCTGCAGGTTGTCGAAGTAAAACGAGCGCGAGGAGAATTCTCCGAGCAACTCCTCAATCGTGCCCTTAACGTCGTAGAAGGTGACGTCGGATTCAGTCAGAGCGTGGCCGGCGGCGCCGATCGCGAGTGCCGGACGTTCGTCGACACGCTCGGGGCCGCCACCGAAGACAGTGCCCATTTCGAAGAGAGCTGCATCTTCGACGTCGCGGTTCAGGTTCAGGGCAAGCATCGAAAGCATTCCGGGCAGGAGCGACGGCCGGAGCATACCGGCCTCTTCGCTGAGCGGATTGCCCATAGGAACGGCAGAGTTGGGCTGCGGCGCAAACAGGGCGGCGTCGGCAGCCGCGCAGAACGTGGAAGAGATGGCTTCGGTCCAGCCGAGGGCAAGCAGCGTGCGGCGGACCGATGACTCTTTCTCCGCATGAGGCAATTCGACGACCGCTCCTGCGAATGCGGGCAGCGTGTTGCGGAAGCGGTTGTATCCGTAAACGCGGGCGATCTCTTCGACGAGGTCGATCTCGCGTTCGAGGTCGAGGCGCCAACTGGGGAGGGTGACGTTGTAGGACTGGCTGTCGGAGGTTGACATCTCAGCAGATTCAATCGAGACGGCGCGGGAGGGGTCGAGGGATGGAGCGGGGCCCGGCTTATGCGGTGATGATCCGTGGCCGTCTTTGGCGAGCGCGCAGCCGAGTCCGGTGAGGATGGTTTCGGCGGTCGCTGCAGTGATACCTTCGGGATCTTCAGTTGGGCCAAGAATGCGCTTCACCTCGCCGAGGCTGAAGGCGATGGCGGGGCGCTTCGCGGTGCGGGCTTCGGCTTCGGAGATCAGGACGTCGGTGAGCGGGCCTGCCTGATGGCCTCCGGCTTCGAGCAGGATGCGGCTGACGAGTGCGGACGCGACGGGCGGGGCGTTGAAGTCGGCTCCTCTTTCAAACCGATGAGACGCATCGGTGTGCAGCAGATGCCGCTTTGAGGAGAGGCGCACGGTGATGGTGTCGAACCATGCGGCCTCGATGAGGACGTTCTTTGTTTCGGCAGTGATCATCGAGTCCCATCCGCCCATGACACCGGCGATGCCGTGCGGCCTTTTCTCGTCGGCGACAACGAGGTCTTCGGGGTCAAGGGTGCGTTCTATGCCGTCGAGTGTCCGGAGCTTTTCGCCTTTGCGTGCGCGGCGGACGATGATGCCTCCCACGAGTTTGTCGAGATCGAAGACGTGGGTTGGCTGTCCGATGGCGAGCGTGCAGTAGTTGGTAGCATCGACGGCGTTCGAGATGGGCTTCTGCTCGAGGAGGCGGAAGCGCTCGGCGACGATGCCGGTGGAGGGCTGAATTTTCACGTTGCGGAGGACGCGGGCGGTGAAGCGTCCACAGAGAGTGGGTTCTTCGATGTTAACGGGAAAAGCAGGTCCCTCGACTGCGGCCTCGCTGCGCTCAGCCTCCGCTCGGGATGACAGCTCATTGAGAGAGGCGGACAAAGGCACGAGTTTGAGGCCGTAGATGATCGCCGCTTCACGGGCAATGCCGTAGTGATTCATAGCATCGACGCGGTTGGTGGTGATGTCCATCTCGAAGAGCGGACCGTTCGCGCCGAGGTCGAAGACGCCCTCGACGGCAATGCCGCGGAGGGTCAGGTCATCCGCTAGCTGACGGTCGGTAGCGGTGAGACCGGGAATGTATTCGCGCAACCAGGAGGAGAGAATCTTCATAGCGAGTCAGCAAGTCAGCGAGTCAGCGAGTCAGCTTTCCAGAACTCCAATGAGTCCATTGAGCATTCTTCCGACTTCACGACTAAGCTCTAATAATTCCTTTGCGTCTTTGGTCTGCAAATACTCAAGATCGCAAGCCAGTTCGATCTGTGTTTCCAATTCATAAAGAGATCCGCGGGCCTGTCCTAAAAATACGCGCAGGCTTCCATCGGATAACCGTCCGTGTCCTTCGGCGATGTTGCTGGGCACGGATAACGATGCACGTCGCATCTGATTGGTGATCCCGAATAACTCAGACTTCGGGAAATCCGTTGTCTTCTTGTAGACGACCCTTGCCAGTTCCATCGCCTTCTGCCAGACCAGCAAATCCCGAAAGTGTCTCGTTCTAGCTGACCGCTTTTCGCTGGCTTGCTGACTCGCTCCCGAATCGCTGACTCGCTGGCTCATGCGAACTGCTCCAGGAAGCGCAGGTCTCCCGAGAACATGAGGCTGATATCGGTAATGCCGTACTTCATCATGGTGATGCGGTCGATGCCCATACCAAAGGCAAAGCCGCTGATCTTCTTCGGGTCATAGGCAGGCTGCTTGAGGCGTACGAATTCGAAGACTGACGGATCAACCATGCCGCAGCCGAGGAGCTCGATCCAGCCCGAGTGTTTGCACTTGCGACAGCCTGAACCTCCGCAGAAGGGACAGCTGATCTGCACGTCGGCGGAGGGCTCGGTGAAGGGGAAGAACGACGGGAAGAAGCGCGTGCGGTCGGAGGAGCCGTAGAGCTCCTTCATGGCGTGGTCGAGCGTGCCCTTGAGGTCGGCGAAGGTGATGTTGGTGTCGACGCAGAGACCTTCAAGTTGGTGGAACATGGGCGAATGGGTAGCGTCGGCCGCGTCGTTGCGGTGCACCTTGCCGGGGATGACGATGCGCAGGGGCGGCGGCTGCTGCTCCATGGTGCGGATCTGCACGGGAGATGTATGGGTGCGCATGAGCAGGCGATCGCGGAGTGGCTTGCGGTCCTGATTGGCGATGACGAGCGTGTCCTGCGTGTCACGCGCGGGATGGCCCGGAGGGAAGTTGAGCGACTCGAAGTTGTAGTAGTCGGTTTCGACCTCGGGGCCGATGCTGACCGAGTATCCCATGCGCGCGAAGATGGCGAGGAGTTCGTTCTGCGTTTTGATGAGCGGGTGTTCGGCTCCGAGCCTGCGGCGCGTGCCGGGGAGGGTGATGTCGATTTTTTCAGAGGCGAGGGCCTCTGCGTCAAGAGCGCTGGTGCCGGTCGATGTTCCGGCGCGTTCGAGCCGCTGCTCGATTTCGGCCTTGAGGGTGTTGAAGCGCTGGCCGATGAGTTTTTTGGCTTCGACGGGAGCAGATTTGAGCCAGGCGTCACTGATCGCCTTGAGGCGGCCCTGCTTGCGGCCGAGCCACTGAAGGCGAAAGGCCTCGACGGCCTCTGACGTAGAGAGAGCCGCGGAAGAAGCTTCGACTTCGCGGGAGATGGCGGCAAATGCCTGGTCGAGTTCGGCCTCGCTGTAGCCGGATAGGTGGGGTATGTCCCCCAGGACCTGCTCAGAAACGTGCTCGGACATGATCTTTTTGAGGATAAATGATGGACGAGGCGAGCCGCCGGATTCGGGACTACACTGGAGTGCATGATTCGGTCGTATCAGGGGCATACGCCGGTCGTTCCCGAGAATTGTTACGTCGATGTGTCGGCGCAGGTGATCGGCGACGTGGTGCTCGGGGAATGTTCGAGCGTGTGGATGAACGCGGTGGTGCGCGGCGATGTGCACTCGATCCGTGTGGGCGCGCACTCAAACGTGCAGGATTGTGTCGTGCTACACGGGATGCGGAACCTGTATCCAGTGATAGTGGGCGAGTATGTGACGATCGGGCACAATGCGACGGTCCACGGGTGCGTAGTCGAGGACACGTGCCTGATCGGGATGGGCGCCACCATTATGAACAACGCGAAGATTGGCGAGGGGTCAATTGTTGCGGCGGGGGCCGTGGTGCCGGAAGGCATGGTCGTGCCGGCGCGATCGCTGGTGGCGGGGGTTCCGGCCAAAGTGCGCCGTGAGCTGATGACGGACGACCGCGATCTGATCCTGAAGTACGCGCGGAATTATCAGGATTACACGAAGATCTATCTCGAAGAGCGCAAGAAGTGGTAGGGCTCATCGCGCTTCTATACTGAATCCATGTCGAGACAATTGACCCGTTCGCGCGTGCTGCAGCAGCGTGCTGAAAAGCTCCTGCCCGGTGGAGTAGATTCGCCGGTGCGCGCGTTTCGCGCCGTGGGAGGAGAGCCGCCCTTTGTGGATCGTGGCGAGGGCGCGTATCTGTGGGACGCAGACGGCAACCGGTACATCGACTACTTCGGCTCGTGGGGGGCGATGATTCTCGGGCATGCCTTTCCGGCTGCCGTTGAAGCCGTGCAGGGGGCCGCAGCGCGGAGTGCAAGCTTTGGCGCGTCCACCGGTGCCGAGGCAGATCTGGCCGAGCTGGTCGTGAAGGCGTTTCCCTCAATCGAGAAGCTGCGTTTCGTCAGCTCCGGGACGGAGGCGACCATGTCGGCGATCCGGCTGGCGCGGGCCTTCACCGGACGCAAATACGTTGTGAAGTTCGAGGGGTGCTATCACGGGCATTCCGACGGGCTGCTGGTGAAGGCGGGGTCAGGCGTTGCAACGTTTGGTATTCCGGGATCGGCGGGCGTCCCAGAGGAGATTGCACATCTCACGCTGGCCCTGCCTTTCAACAGTGTCTTCGCCGTCGAGGCGGCGTTTGCGGAGCACAAGGGCGAGATCGCGTGTGTGATTGTCGAACCTGTCGTCGGGAATGCGGGGTGTATCCCTCCTGCCGGGGGGTATCTCGAGGCGCTGCGTGAGATCACGGCACGAGAGGGCGCCGTACTCATCCTCGACGAGGTGATGACGGGTTTCCGGGTCGCGCTGGGCGGGGCGCAGGAGCTGTACGGCGTCACTCCCGATATGACCACGCTGGGCAAGATCATCGGAGGCGGGCTGCCGTGCGCAGCGTTTGGAGGGCGCGCGGAGATCATGGATATGCTCGCGCCGCTCGGGGCGGTGTACCAGGCAGGGACGCTGAGCGGGAATCCGCTGGCGATGGCGGCCGGCATCGCGACAGTCGGATATCTTATGGAGCACCGTGACGAGGTGTATCCGCTGATCGAGAGACTGAGTAAGGCGGTTGCTGAGGGCGTTGCGGCCGAGGCGGCCAAGGCCGGCGTGCCGATGACCACCAATCGCGTTGGCGCGATGTGGACGTGGTTCTTTACCTCAGGTCCAGTAACCGATTTTGCCAGGGCAGCGACGTCCGATACCGCGGCGTTCGCGCGCTTCCATCGGGCCATGCTGGATCAGGGGGTGTGGCTGCCCCCGTCACAATACGAGGCTGTTTTTCTCGGGACGGCACACACGATGGAGGACATCCAGCAGACCATCGCGGCTGCGAAAGAGGCGTTTGCGGCGGTCCTGACAGCGTAGAGATCCCCGGGCGAACGCAGCCCTGCGCGGATTGGCTCTGCGCAGGGCCTTTGTCTATCAGGGCGCGCCGTAGAGTTCGACCTCGGGGCGGTCGGGGTCGTCGGGGCGGGCTCGGGCGTACCAGAGCTCGACGCTGTGAATCACGCGCTCGCCGCCGGGCAGGGCGATCCACTGGCTGTTGCCGCCGGGCGGGATGAAGCGGTTTATGGGCAGCGTCTGGGCGTAGCCGTCTCCGTAATGGATGACGACGTGGTCGAACATAATCGGCGCGTTGTGCACCTGGAGCAGGACAGAGTGGAAGCGGCCTTCGTAGCGGCCGACGTGGATATCGTCGTGGTCGACACGCCCGTCGACATGCGCTTTGCCGAGGTAGAAGGCAGGGCGCTCCCTCTGCGGGGCGGGATAGTACTGGGCCTGCGTGGTGAGTGCCGAAGCGGCGAGTCCGAGTGCTGCGATGGCGACGAAAAGTTTTGAGCGCTGCATAGGGTGACTTTCTCCTTGCTTATTTCCCATGCAGATGAACGCGAGCGTGCGGGCAAAGTTGCGAGGAGCGCGAAAGGAATAAAGTTGCGGTGCGGCGAGGTTATCTCTCTGGTGCGCCTGCATTCCAGGCGTCTACGGTAACGAATCGGATCTGCTGCTGCTTCGCGCGCGCAAGAAAGTTAGCCGTGGCGGCGATGGTCGCGCGTCGATCCTGGCCGATGCCAGCCTGACCGCCGTCGTGGAGAAGCAGGTTCGATCCTTGGCCGCGCTCGCGGTTGCGGCGGATTCCCTTCTCGAGGTTGGCGAGAATGGCTTCGGGATTCAGGGCCGGCTTCCAGTCATTGCCCACGGCGTTCCAAAGGACGGGGGTGAGGCCGAGTTCGCGGGCAGTGCGGAGGACGTCGGGACGGCGTGCTCCGTGGGGCGGGCGGAAATAACGAACTGGCTCTCCGATGGCGTCTTCGATAGCAGCGTTGGTCGAGGCGAGTTCCTCACGTGCGCGCGACGGTGACTCGAAGAGCAGCACGGGATGGGTGAAGGTGTGGTTGCCGATGAGGTGTCCGGCTGCGTGGATGCGGCGCGTAAGGTCGCGGCGTTCGCGGACGAAGCGTCCGATGAGAAAGAAGGTGGCGCGTACGTTGTGCCGGGCGAGGACTTCGAGCAACTGCTCGGTGCAGACGTCGTTGGGTCCGTCGTCGTAGGTCAGGGCGTATTCGTTGGGGTCGCGTCCGGCGAGGATGGTTTTGCCGAAAATCTGCGACGTGGGCCACATCCCGGCGTAGAAGTATCCGCCGACGGTGAGTCCGGCGACCGCAGCGGCACTGAGGGTGGAAAGCATCTGAGATTAGTTTAACGAGGGTATTGATGAGGCGGTTAGTGCGCGGATTCCCGGGATTCGAGGCGGGCGACGCGCTGCGCGAGCGTTGTGTAATCCGTCAGGTGTTGAATAGCGTTCATGATCTGGTCGTGACGAGCCTGCGCAGTGCGCTCTGCCAGGTCAAAGCGCTCGTCGACGTGTTTGAAACGCTCGTCCATGCGCTTCTCCAGCGCATCCACGCGCGCTTTGAGTTCGCGGAGTGCGGGTGCAAGAAAATCTTGAATGACTGTACGGACGTCTTCGACAACGCTCATCGTGATCTCAGAATACTATCCAACTGGAGCCAGATATAAGAGGCTTCTCCAGCTTTCTATACACCCACTGGATACGGCTTGGGCGACGATTCGTCGAGATTCGCTCCGGAGCGCCATTGCTCGAAGCGGCCCTGCAGAAGTGAGAGCAGTCCGGTGTACCAGTAGCCAACTACGAACAGAAACAGAAACGGGATGGTGAAGTAGTTCTCGTTCGCCCAGGCGTACCAGATGGTCAGCGCGAAGTAGCAGCCGATGCCGAGCTCGATCCAGGGGACGATGCCGAGGCGTTTGCGGTATTTCGCGGCCTGCGCTTTTTCCCCGCGCTTCTCGACACGGTACTTCGGCGTGCGCTTGAACGAACTCTTAATGCCGAAGAGGGCTTCCATGACGGCGCGGGTGTTGGTGACGGTGAGTCCGATGCCGAGCGACATGAGGAAGGGCAGATAGAGAAAGGTCCGATACCAGCGGCGCGGGTAGAGCTCTTTTTGGGAGACCAAATAGAAGGACGAGATCGAAAACGTCGACGCCATGAAGAGCGGCAGATCGATGAGCAGCATCTGGAACCATCCCTGGTAGAAGCGGATGATCATGGCCGGCATGAGCAGGACGGAGAGGACGATCATCAGCGGATAGCTGAGGTTCGCGGTGAGGTGGTACCAGGCTTCGAGCTTGGTGTGCCAGGGCTGATCGCTTTTGAAGACGTACGGAAGGATTTTCTTCGAGGTCTGGATGAGGCCCTTAGCCCAGCGGGCCTGTTGTGTTTTGAAGGCGGTCATCTCGATGGGCAGTTCGGAGGGGCACTCGACATCCTGAAGGTATTTGAACTTCCAGCCTTTGAGCTGCGCGCGGTAGCTGAGGTCGGTATCTTCGGTGAGCGTATCGTGCTGCCAGCCGCCCGCTTCGTCGATGGTGGTGCGACGCCACATGCCGGCGGTTCCGTTGAAGTTGAAGAAGACCTGAGCGCGCGAGCGGCCTCCGTGCTCGAGAACGAAGTGGCCGTCGAGGAGGATGGCCTCGACCTGGGTGAGGAAGCTGTAGTCGCGGTTCAGGTGCGTCCAGCGCGTCTGCACCATGCCGATTTCGGGCTGGGCGAAGTGGTGGATGACCTTCATGAGCCAGTCGCGCGGAGGCACGAAGTCAGCGTCGAAGATGGCAATGAATTCGCCCTGGGCGATTTTGAGGCCTTCGTCGAGGGCTCCTGCCTTGAAGCCGTGACGATTGGTGCGGTGCAGGTAGTAGAGGGGATATCCGAGGGCGCGGTAGCGATCGCAGATGGAGGCGGCGACCTCTCTGGTTTCGTCGGTCGAGTCGTCGAGGACCTGGATGTCGAGCAATTCGAGCGGGTAGTCGATCTGCGTGCAGGCCTCGATGAGGCGGTCGATGACGAACTGCTCGTTGAAGATGGGCAGCTGGATAGTGACGCGCGGAAGCTGCTCGAAATGACGGGGCGGTTCCTTGGCGGCGTTCTTGCGGTGCTTGTAATAGAGGTAAACGAGCTGGTAGCGGTGCAATCCGTAGAAGGCCAGGATGATCATCACCACGAAATAAGGGATGAGGAGCGAGGTGTCGAACCAGTTCCAGCGATAAAGATGCTCGAAGGTGTGGTCGGCGTAGTGGGAACGGAGATAGTGGCGAAGGTCGTGCTTCTGCTGAAGGAAGGCGAGAGCGATGGAGGTCAGGCTGCTTGCGATCAGTTGGAGGGCGTGTTGGAGCAGGGTGGTGCCTCCGGCGAAAAAGTGCTTAAAGCATTGTACTGTTCTGGCGGGATCCAAAATCATCGCGCAGCCAATCCAAAAAAGGACGAGGTCTCATGATGATGAGGAGGTTCCCATGATGTGTTTTGATGGGCTGATTCATCCAGCGGGAGAAGTGGACCTTGTCTCCAGTAATGAGAAGGTCTGCGCTTGCATAAATTGCAGAGGCAAGGATGGGGATGTCTTTCGCGGGGAGATGGATGCCAGACGGAACAATATCGGGGGCCGCATCAGAAACAATTATCGTTTTTTCGATCAGAATGTCGAGACGCTGCAATTGGACTTCACTGTTGCAGTTTCGCCGCGTCTCGCGAACTGCATAGGGTGAAGTCATCGCGATGATCTCCGGAGTGTTCCAAAAACGCAGAAAATCATGGTTTTGCTTGTAGGTTGCCGAAAACAAAATATTGGAATCCAGAAAGACGTGCAGCCTGTCAGGCATGGCGTCTGCTCGACTCTGTCCTTTTGCTTAATTTCTTTCGGATAGCTTCCCACTGCTGATTCATCTCAGCACGGCTCGGCAGGGCGTCGCGGCTGACATCTTCGGTGTGAGGAATTTTTGCCGGATCGAGTCCCATGGCGCGGATTTCTTCGCAGGCGGCGTCGTAGTCTTCTTTGCTCACGGCATTATTGAGAAAAAACTCCGCTTTGCGTTCCGGCGTGTAGATCTCGACTGGCATGGCCACTGCGGGACGCAGAAGGATACCGTCTTCGCGCTCTTCCGCGAGAAACAGATCGCCTTCCTTGATGTTGAAGCGCTGCCGGAGCTTGACGGGAATCACGAAGGTTCCGCGTTTGCCGATGCGGGTGGTATCCATACTGAACCTCTGATATTCAGAATATCAGAGGTGCTGCGCGCACGGCGAAAGCGCACTAGCGTGCGAATCTAATTCCTTCAATTCAGAAACATAGTCCGATACAAAGTGTCGCGCTGGACGGGCTTGAAGCCGGCGTCGCGGATGATGAGGCGCAGCTCCTCTTCGGTGGTGCAGTTGGAGGTGCCGGCGGCCTTGACGACGTTTTCTTCGAGCATGACGGAGCCGACGTCGTTGCCTCCGAAGCGGAGGCCGAGTTGCAGAACCTTGAGTCCCTGCGTGACCCAACTTGCCTGCACGTTCTCGATGTTATCGAGGTAGAGGCGTGAGATGGCGAGGACCTTGAGGTACTCGACGGCGGTGGCTTCGTCCCAGCCGCGTCCACCGAGGGCGGTGTGTTTGGGCTGAAAGCTCCAGGGGATGAAGGCGGTGAATCCGCCGGTTTCTTCCTGAAGGCGGCGAACCTGTTCGAAGTGGTTTATCCGGTGATCGTAGGTTTCGCCGACGCCAAACATCATCGTCGCTGTCGTGCGCATGCCGAGTTGATGGGCCGTGCGGTGGACGAGGACCCAGTCGTCTGTGCTGCACTTGAGGCGCGCGATACGGTGACGGACTTCGTCGTCGAGGATTTCGGCTCCGCCGCCGGGAATCGAGTCGAGGCCGGCATCCCGCAGGCGGATGATGGTGTCGCGCACGGAGAGGTCGCTGTATTCGGCGATAGCGAGGATTTCGGACGCGGAGAAGCAGTGCAACCAGATCTGCGGGAAGCGCTGTTTAATGCCACGGAGCAGGCGCTCGAACCACTCGATCTTGAGGTCGGGATGCAGGCCGCCCTGCATGAGGATGCCGGTGCCGCCCATCTCGACGGTTTCGGCAATTTTGGCGTAGATGGTTTCGAAGTCGAGGATATAGCCTTCGCTGGCGAGTTTGCCCTTGAGCGGCCGGTAGAAGGCGCAGAAGGTGCAGTATTCGGTACAGAAGTTGGTGTAGTTGATGTTGCGATCGATGATGTAGGTGACCACGCCCTCAGGATGCAGTTTGCGGCGCACGGCGTCGGCATCCATGCCAAGGCCGATGAGATCGTCGGAACGGAAATAATCGAGGGCCTGCTGGCGCGTGATCGACATGCATCCATCTTAAGAACTTTGGATCGTGCTTTCAAACGAGAAGAAAGACAGGTAGAAGCCTCAAAATCGCCGGATGGCGGTAACATGGTTGCTGCCCCAAACCCCGGGGCAGGCAGTTGACGGAAAGCTTGTTACCACGGCCCTGCTGTTTCACCGAACAGTAAGCAAAAGCAAACAGGTTTTACGGAGAGATTCTCTATGTCACTGCACAGGAATGCGAACCCTCGCCGAATTTTCGCCTCCACCACTTTTCCCCTTGTTTTGTTTGCGCTCGCGGCGTTGTGCCACGCACCGAAATCGTTCGGAGCCGAGCCGGACGCGCCGAAGGCTCCTCCGGATGTGCTTGTCTTTACCAACGGCGATCAGCTTTCGGGGACTTTTCTGCACGAGGTGGGAGGAAAAGTCACGTTTCACAGTGACATGGTTGGCGACGTCGACATCGAGTGGAGCAAGATTAAGGAACTACGCACGCAGACCAAAGTGGCGGTGATCGAGAAGAGTGTAAGCCTGAACCCGCGCAAGCCGGTTCCTCCGAGCGTTCCGCAGGGAACAGTCACGGTGGCCGCCGATACCGTCACCGTGCATCCGGCGAACAATGCGACGATTCCGACGATTGCAGAGAAGGATGCGACATATATCGTAGACCAGACAACACTGACCAAGCAGATGGGACACGAGCCGAGTTTCTTTACGGCGTGGAATGGATCGGCGACGGCGGGAGCGACCATTGTGCAATCCACGCAGAAGCAGTACACATTCAGTGGCGCGGTGGCGCTGGCGCGGGTGATACCGACGCTGTCATGGCTGAATCCGCGGAACCGGACAACGATAGACTTCGCGGGATCGTACGGGAAGATCACGCAAAAGGCATTTATCTCGGGAGGCGTGTTTTATCCCGGGACTTCGACCAAGACGGCGCTTTACCACGCCGACGCTGAGCGCGATGAGTATTTGTCACCGCGCTGGTATGTGCTGGGTATGGTGGCCTTCGATCACAACTACAGCCTGTTGCTGGACCTGCAGCAGATCTACGGAGGCGGCATCGGATGGACGGCGATCAAGACTCCCAAGCAGGAATTAGATCTGAAGGCCACGTTGCAGTATGAGAAGCAGAGCTTCATCAATGCGAGACCCGGGGTGAACCAGGACCTGATCGGCTCTACGTTCGCGGGCATTTACCTGCTCAAGCTGCCACACGACATGGTCTTCAATCAGGAAGTGGCATATATTCCTGCCTGGAACAACACCCGCGCATACTCCGTCACCGAGACCAATACGCTGGCGATTCCCGGATACAAGAACCTGGACTTCTCGATTGGGACGCTGGACACTTACCTGAACAATCCGCCGCCGGCGATTCCATCGACGAAGCGGAATTCATTCCAGTTCACGTTCGGCGTGACGTATGTGGTTAAGTCGAAATATTGAGCGCCGACTACTGTTGGTTGTCCGGGGGAACAGGCGAGGGCATGGAGTTGATGTCCTGGTCGGTGATCTTTTGAGGCGGCGCGTCAGAGATTGCAGGAACTCCGGCTGGCGCGGGATCGAGGTCGAGAGGCTGCTTGAGCAGGTTCAAGGCCGCCGCGGGCAGAGGCTTGTCGGCGTTGGCCAGCAGCAGCGAAACCTGCCACATCTGGGTTTCGTTCAGGACCTTGCTGTAAGAGGGCATGCCACTTAGGCGGATGCCGTTGGCGACTTTCCAGTAGGTTTCGCCAGGGGGATCGTCGCTTACGCCGACAACTCCGTCACCGTGCGGCGCCCAGAGCTGGGGGGCTTGAGGGTACATGTGCGAGGCGAAGGAGGATGGGCGTCCGTAGAGGCCATGGCACGGCGCGCACTGCTGCCGGTAAATGTGCGCGCCGGCTTCGAGGTTGGTGGCACTGGGTTCAATGGGAGCGCTCTTCGGCATCTCCTTGTCGATGCGGGCGTGCAGCGGCACTTTGACGATTTGTTCTTCGAGCCAATACGGGACGTCGGCGACGGCAACGGGTGGACGACCAAGAAGGAAATGCAGATACACAAACAGCGGGAGCGCGAGCAGTCCCAGGATCAGTCCCAACAGAAAGCCCTTCATGTCCTGTCAAAATCTCATTTCGAGAGAATTGGTATTCGGCGAGGCGAAAAGGCCCTTGATGACAGGAAAGCACGGCATGACCGGGCTAGCAAGTGATTTAATACATAAAGGCAGAGGTCTACTTTTCTTTTTCGGCCCCTCAGAGCAAGCAGGTAGTGGAGGCATCACGATTCATGCAATTTGGAAAGCGTTTGGGATACGGCTCGTATCCAATTCTGGCCCTGGCTTTACTTTTGACGCCGGCGGCTCTCCAGGCGCAAGACACAACAAATCAGCAACAGACTCAGCCGCAGGCTCAGAGCACGCAGCAGGCGCCGGCCGAGCGGTCAGAGGTATTGCGGCAGGCGCAACAGCGTGTGAACGCACGACGCAGGCAGAGAGTACAGCAGATTATTCAGGACACCTACACGCACAAATACGAAGTTTACGGCGGCAGTGGATATTTGAGGTTTACACCGGGCCCCCACCTGCAGCATTTGAATGAGGTGGCCTGGAATGCGGGCTTCACCGATTACTTCAGAGGCAAACTTGGCATCACCGCCGATTTCCGTGGCTACTACGGAACGGCATTCACGTATGTGAACCAGTACCAGGTGTTCAAACCTAGCATCAGCCAGTACACGTTCCTCGGAGGCCCGCAGGCGCGGCTGGTGATGCATCAGCACTGGGCAGTGAGCGGGAATGTGCTTGTCGGATTCGGGCACGGTAACTTCAGCACGAATACGGGAGGCTTGCCGGGTACGCTGATCGGGCTCTATCCGGATGGGACAGTGTTCAACCTGAACGTGGGAGCGCCTATTGACTTCAATCTGGGGCCGACGTTCGCGATCCGCCTCACGCCGAATTACCTCATGACAAACTACGGCAGCGAAATCCAGAACAACCTGGGATTTAATGCCGGCGTGGTGTGGCGGTTCGGGCGGCAGTAAAGCATCAGAGCGCGCTGTTAGGAGGCACAATTGACCCATCTCCTCGGCTCGGTGCAGGATAGCAACAGAGAGCTTTCCCGATGGCAACCACGGCAACAAACCCGAAGAAGCAGGCCCATGAACTCATCGAGCGCATGTCAGTGGCCCAGGTTTCTGCCGTGGTTGGTCTGCTCGAAGCGATGCTTGATCCCGTTTCTGTCTCCCTGGCCAACGCTCCCACAGACGACGAACCGGTCAGCGCAGAAGAGGCGCGCGATGTCGCCGAAGCGCGCGCTGCCTACGAACGCGGAGAAGTTGTTTCTCACGAGGAAGTTCTGAGCGAGTTCGGCGTATCGCCGGAGGATTTCGAGCGGATGGGCCGCACGCCTCTCAAGCCCGAGCCGCACCATCCCAGACAGTAAGCATGGGCCGCAGGAAGATCGGCTGGAGAGAGCAGGCCAAGGCACAGCTTCGCGCCATCGACCAGCCTACGGCGCTGCGTATTCTTCATGCCTTGGCTCACTTCGCCGCTACCGGAGAGGGCGACGTAAAGCGCCTCCAGGACATTGAACCACCCGAGTTCCGGCTCCGCGTCGGCGACTACCGAGTCCGCTTCCACGACAACGGCGATACCCTCTACATCACTGCCGTCAAGCATCGCCGCGAAGCCTACCGCTGAACGACACTGTGAGTAGAGTCATGCGCCGCAAAGACGCAAACGACGCAAGCATCAACGACGCGCAACCCAGGCACCCGCAACCCAGGGAGCCGCAACTCAGGGACCTGCGACTCAGGCGAGAATCGGGACGCCGGCGAGGCGGGACTGGATTTTCGCCTGCCACTCTTGCGGGCCGGTCTGGTGCACGGAGATACCGTCTGCGCTGACGGCTACCGTGACCGGCATGTCGACCACTTCGAACTCGTAGATGGCTTCCATTCCGAGATCTTCGAAGGCAACGACACGCGACGCCTTGATGGCCTTCGAGACAAGATATGCCGCTCCGCCGACAGCCATGAGGTAGACGGCGCCATGATCGCGGATGGCCTCGATGGCGGTCGGACCGCGCTCAGCCTTGCCAATCATCCCGAGCAGATTCGTCTTAGCGAGCATCTGGCGAGTGAAGGAGTCCATACGCGTGGCGGTGGTTGGGCCGGCGGGCCCGACGACTTCATCCCTCACCGGGTCAACCGGCCCTACGTAGTAGATGAAACGGCCTGTGAAGTCGACGGGCAAAGCTTCACCGCGATTGAGCATGTCACTCATGCGCTTGTGCGCAGCGTCGCGGCCTGTGAGCAGCTTACCGTTCAGCAGCAGGACTTCGCCCGGCTTCCAGGTGCCAACTTCGTCGCGGGTGACAGTATCGAGATTGACGCGGCGGGCAGTGGATACGTCGTAGGTCAGCGATGGCCAGTCATCGAGCGAAGGCGGCTCCAGAACCGCGGGACCTGAGCCGTCGAGCACAAAATGCGCGTGACGCGTGGCGGCGCAATTGGGAATCATGGCGATGGGCAGATTGGCCGCGTGCGTTTGGTAGTCGCGAATCTTCACATCGAGGACTGTCGTGAGGCCGCCCAGGCCCTGCGCACCGATGCCGAGCTGATTGATTCTCCTGTAAAGCTCGACGCGCATCTCCTCGATCTTGTTCGCGGGGCCGCGTGCGATGACTTCCTGGATATCGATCGGCTCCATGAGAGATTCTTTGGCCATGAGCATGGCTTTTTCCGCTGTGCCGCCGATGCCGATGCCGAGCATGCCGGGCGGGCACCATCCGGCGCCCATGGTGGGAACCGTCTTGAGCACCCAGTCGACGATGGAGTCGGAGGGATTGAGCATGGCGAATTTGGATTTGGCCTCGGAGCCTCCGCCTTTGGCGGCAAGCGTGACTTCTACGTTTTCGCCGCGCACGAGCTCGATGCTGATTACGGCGGGCGTGTTGTCGCGGGTATTGCGGCGCGTGAAGGCGGGATCGGCGAGGATGGAGGCACGCAGCTTGTTATCAGGGTGCAGATAGGCGCGGCGAACGCCCTCGTTGACCATCTCGTCGACAGTCAGGCGGGGGGTGAGATCAGCATCCCAACGCACGTCCATGCCGATTTTTAGAAAGACGGTGACGATGCCGGTGTCCTGGCAGATAGGGCGGTGGCCCTCGGCGCACATGCGGGAGTTGATGAGAATCTGCGCCATTGCGTCCCTGGCCGCCGGCGATTCTTCGAGTTCGTAAGCGCGGGCGAGATTTTTGATGTAATCGACGGGGTGGTAATAGCTGATGTACTGCAGAGCGTCTGCTACGCTCGCGATCAGGTCCTCCTGACGGATGGTCGCCATGTATGTCTCCTCATTCAGGTTAACTGAACAGAGCGGGACAGCGCAGGTTGAGTCGGCGAAGGCGTCGTTCGCCTATCCGGTAGGCTTGAGGTGTGTGCGGGCGATATCAGCGGCGATCGGACAAGCAGCGGATTGCGGAGGCGTTCGCGCTGGGCAACGTGGACGGGCTGGCGCTGGAGCTGACGCCCGACTACAACGTCGCTCCGCAAACGATACAGCCAGTCATCATATGGGATGAGCACGAAGGCACACGGACGCTGCAGATGATGTTCTGGCGCTTTCTTCCTCGTTTCGTCACCGACCCAAAGAAGTTCAAGCTGAGCACGATCAACGCGAAGAGCGAAGCACTGCTCAGCAACCAGATGTGGCAGGATTCGTTTCTCAGAAGGCGCTGCCTCGTTCCCGTAGACACGTTCATCGAGTGGCGCAAAGAGGGAAAGCGGCGGTTGCCCTTTATCTTTGGGATGAAAGATGATTCTCCGTTCGCGCTTGGCGGGGTGTGGCGGCGCTGGCGTTCTCCTGACAGGAAGCATGATATGGATACATTCGCCGTCATCACCGTGGACCCCAATGAACTGGTCGTCGAGACGACAGGTCACGACCGAATGCCCCTGATTGTCGCAAGGCGAGACTGGCAGCGATGGCTTGAACCGGGTGCGCCGGAGCGGCCGCCCGTTGATCTGTTGCGGCCGTTGGACTCTGATCTGATGAAAGCGTGGCGCGCCGACGAGCGGATCAACAATGTGAAGAACAACGATCCTGATCTGGGCAACCCGATGAGCGATGAGCCGGAGAATCCGCAGCTTGGATTTTGAATCCCCGAGTTTTTTGCACGCTTTTGGAGATGAGGGATGCCGGCCGGAACACTGGTTCCAATATCGACTAAGCTAGTAGCATGAGCCAGGACGAGAACGAAGCGCCGATTTTTGACGTGCTGGTCATCGGCGCGGGACCAACGGGAATGGCATGCGCGATCGAGGCGCAGCGCTCGGGTTTCAGCAGCGTGCTGGTGGACAAGGGATGCCTGTGCAACTCGATTTACCACTATCCGTCGCACATGACGTTCTTTACGACGCCGGAGCTGCTGGAGATCGGTGACATTCCCTTTCCCAGCCCGAACCAGAAACCGAACCGCAATGAGGCGCTCGAGTACTATCGCAAGGTGGCGGAGTTCTATGAGCTGGATGTGCGCCAATACCGGCTGGTCAAAACGGTGACGGGCCATGATGGCGATTTCAGCGTTCTGACCCAGGACAGGTTCGGGCGCGAGGAGACATTCCGATCGCGCAAGCTGATCGTGGCGACGGGCTATTATGACCTGCCGAATTATCTGCGAATCCCCGGCGAAGACCTTCCCAAGGTTAGCCACTACTACGACGACCCGCACCCCTATTACGATCTGGATGTGGTCGTGATCGGCGGAAAGAACTCGGCGGCAATCGCGGCGCTCGAGTTGTGGCGACATGGGGCACGGGTGACACTGGTGCACCGCGAACCGTCGATGCACAGGCATGTGAAGTACTGGATCCTGCCGGATATCCAGAACCGTATCAAGAACGGGGAGATCACAGCCTATTTCTCAAGCCATGTCACGGAGATCATGACAGACGGCATACGAATCAAAACGCCGGAGGGCACCAGGGAGTTCGCGAATGACTATGTGTTCGCGATGACGGGATACCATCCGGACTTCGAGTTTCTGCGCGCGCTCGGTGTGCAGCTCGACGGCAAGGACATGCAGCCGCTGTGCGATCCGGATTGCCTCGAGAGCAACGTGCCGGGCGTTTACCTGGCGGGGGTGATTGTTGCAGGGTCACGCACGAACGAGATTTTCATCGAGAACGGGCGGTTCCATGGGCGGCAGATTGCCGCGGGCCTGGAAAAGAAACTGGGGCGCAGGGCTTCGGCGGAAAATTTGATCGACGCCGTCGCGCTGACTACGAGTTCGAGCAACAAGTAAACGACAAAATACAATGTGGATTTTAAGACCACGCACAATTCGTGGCCAATTAATGGCCGGCCTGATTGTGTTCGAAGTGGTCGTGCTGGCCGTTCTTTCGGCGGTGCTGATCCGTGAACAAAAGGTTGAGCTGCGCTCGCGCACCGAGCAAAGACTGGAGTTCCAGGCCAGAGCGCTTGCGGCCGAAATGAGCGGGGCGATGAAGGCCGGAGAGCTTGAATCGCTGCAGGGCGTGGTGAATACTCTCCGCGACGCTCCCGGCATACGGGCGGTGCAGATCACTGATACTCAGGGCCGGACGCTGGTGAGCAGCGACCCGGGAATGACGGGCAAGCTGGCGCTTTCTACTGTGGAGCGACAGTATCTGCACGAGCTCACCAAGGCCACGATATTTTCGCTGGACGAGAAGACTAGGGAAGCCGTTGCTCCGGTGCGCGTAGACGGGCTGACCCGGGGATATGTGTGGATTTATCCAGACGAGTCGCCGGACCGAGCACAATTGCGCAGACTTCTGCGCTACACACTTCTTGCGGCGCTTTTCGGAATAGCGGGATGCACGATCATCGCGAGCCTCATGGCCCGGTCAATCACGCGGCCACTGGCCCTGCTGATGCAGGCAACGCGAAGGCTCATTCGCAATCCCGAAGACACTTCTTCGTTCCCGCTGACTGTCAGCTCCACGAACGAGGCAGCCGACCTGACGGTGGCGTTCAACCTGATGGTCGCATCGATTCACGAACAGCGCACGGGCTTGAGTGACGCGCTGGCACTGCTCGACTCGATGCTGGCCAATGCGCCAATCGGATTTGCATTTTTCGACCGGCGACTGCGGTTTGTCCGGGTGAACCAGTTCATGGCGGCACTGAATGGCCTGCCTGTAAACCGGCACCTGGGACGCACAGTAGGCGAGATCTTCAGGGGAAGGATGGGGACAGCCCTCGAAGAGAGCATAGGAAAGGTGTTCGAGCAGGGTCAGCCGGTCCAGGATCGGGAGTTGACGAGCGGCCCCGACGATGACGCTTCGCAGATGCGGAGCTGGCTGGCGAATGTCTACCCGGTTCGCACCGAGGCTGATGTGGTGCGTTGGGTTGGGGTGATTCTGGTGGATACCTCGGAGCGGCGGAGGACGGAAGCTGCGCTACGCAAGACAGAAAAGCTTGCGGCGACGGGCAGGCTGGCGGCAACGATCGCGCACGAAATCAACAACCCGCTCGAGTCGATTACGAACCTGCTGTACCTAATGCGGCAGCGGCCACTCGACCCTACGTCAGCGGAGTATGCCAATCTCGCACAGCACGAGCTGGCGCGGGTTTCAGAGATTACGCAGCAGATGCTTCGATTTTACCGGCAACCGACAGTGCCGAGCCTGGCGAATGTGGGCGATCTGCTGGATTCTGTTCTGACGCTGTATCGCGGGCGCGTGACCGCATTGCATGTGGAGGTGGTGCGCCGCTACGAGCCGGATGTGAGGCTGCTCTGCTTCGCGGGGGAATTGCGGCAGCTGTTCGCGAACCTGATCGGGAACGCACTGGATGCAATGACTCCGGGAGGCGGGCGCCTGATGCTGCGGATGCGCCATGCGGCCAACGGAGGCGTGCGCGTGACAGTGGCCGATACCGGGTCGGGAATGAGCCGCGGCGTACTGCAGCGCATCTTCGAGCCGTTTTTCACGACGAAGGTAGCGGTCGGGACCGGGCTTGGGCTATGGGTGAGTGCGGAGATCATAAGCAAACACAAAGGAACGATCAGGGTGCGGAGCCGTCTCCGCGATGATCACCGAGGAGGGGGAACGGTGTTCAGCGTGGTTTTCCCGCAGAGGACGGATAAGAGCAATGCGCCGGAGAGTGACATCCCTGAGAAACAAATCCCGGAGCAGGCCACGTTGACGAGCGTTGAGGCAGCTACCTGATTCGTTAATTCACCGGTTCCATGGGCGCATCATCGCCCGGATCGTTGACCGCCGGCCGGGTGCTGCCGGCCGGGGTGAGCCCTTTGAGCGCGCAGCTTGAGACAGGGTGTGTGCCCGCATACTTTGACTGTGTCACATGGAAGCGATGCAGCCGCATGTAACGCACGCGAAAGCCGCCGAGCGTGGCGGGCATCGCGTGTGGATCGCGATTTATATCCACGAGGACCAGCAATGCGGCGTCGGACAGGCTGTCATGGCTCTGGGTGATGCCGACGCCGAAGATGGCAGGGTCAGACATGAGGCGCGCCGAGTACAGGCGCACAGCGGCCTGGGCAGCGGCTAATGTGGAGTCCGATAGGTGGATGCCGCTCGTAGCGGGAGGCGCTGCCGGAGCCGCGCTGCGTGCGAGCGATGCGGCGTCCGTTGGAATGACCTGCGTACGGAGGCCATCGAAGACAGATGGGACGCTCACATGCGCCTTCGATCTGTCGGTGTAGACGATCAAAGCAGCTTCACCGGAATTATCGAGGCTCTTACCCGGCGCGACAGCGAGAATGCCGGTTTCGGCATTTACGAGGGAGGCGCCAGTGGTTTCGGCAACGAACTGCGCGCGGTCCATTTCGGCTGGTGAAACCGGCAGCACGGGAGGCGTGGACTGGGAGGGCTCGTCGTAGCGGATGCAGGCGACTTTATGGGGAGCCGTTGTACCTACGATGCTGAAGCGGCTGCCCGCATGGTCCCCCAGCTCCCGCAGGACATCGCCGATGGGGTTGGCGACGCTCAGACCGATACCGTCGCCATTGGTGCCTCCAGCGAAGAAGAGGCCGACCGGCTGCGCGTTTGCGGCGTCGACGACGAGCGCGCCGGAATCGCCGGCGTCGGAGAACCTGTCTCCTGCGATGCCGATCTGACCTGTGTAGGTCTTGGAGTAGTAGCGCTGCGTTTCGGCGCAATCTTTGAAGTAGTCGATGCGGACAGTAAGGTCGACGGTCTCAACGGTCGAACAGGTGAGGCCGGTGGTTCGACTGCTCTTGGCCAGTTCGATATTGGGGAGATTGGACGCCGTCAGTGGTTCTCCGGTGCCGGCCATGGGAGGGGCAGAGCCGAGCGGAGCAGAGGTGTTCGCCTTTGGGGCGTCGAGCTGCAGAATGCTGCCCGTGTGGTCTACTGCGCCTGTTGTGACGGCGGCAAGCGCGGCGTCGACGTTCGTACTCGAACTGGCGAGGGGAACGAAGTACTTCAGGGCGCCTACGGGACGAAGCATCGAGCCCGCGTGGCTCGAAGGCACGCAACCGTTGTCGATCAGGCCGGGCTGGTCAATGGTGTCGCCGATCAACGCCTGGTCGGACTCGGCCAGGACGTGATTGTTGCTGAGGATGTACTGATTGTGGGCCGTATCTTCGACGAGCGCACCCAGCGTTCCGCCGCAGCAGTCGGCGATGTAGGGATTTCCAGCGCGGTCGACATAGGTGTCGTAGTCATTGTCGTTTCCACCGGATGAGCCGAGCGAGATGGCTCCGCCCTGCTGAGCCTGATTGGTTGAGGGACTGCTGTTGAGCCCGTCATTGTTGAGGAGAATCTTCATCGGCGTGGTCACGGAGGTTCCGTTGACGGAGGCCGTGAGATAAACGACGCCCGCTGCAGGAATGAGAGCCGGCGCCGTGTAGCTGATCCTGCAGGTGGTGAACTGATCGAGACTACGCTGGCAACTCGCGTGATCGATCGTGCCGAGGTTCGCTGCGTTATCAGCAGCGGGGACGCCGGAAGCAGACGGGCTGAGCGTCCATTTCACCGAACCGGCATTGACCTCGGCGATTTCCGCGGTGGCTTCCAGCACAGCTCCTGCAGTGAGCGCGGCGTTTTGCGGCAGGAGCGACTGCACGAATCCGGGGGTGACGTTGATGGCTGTGGTCGCGACAGCGGATGGATTGTTGTTCAGGCGTGCCTGGATCTGAACCTGAACGCTGTTGCGAGAGAGTGCTCCCGGCGGGGTGTACACCCCGGATGCATCGATGTGTCCCTGACCGAGTGAAGGCGCGTTTTCTCCATTGAAGACGGTCCAATGGACGGGGGCGGTTTCGCCGGAGGGCAGAAGCGCAGTGAACTTTACCTGTCCATTGGAGCTGACCGCCGCCGAGGATGGTGTGATGGAAAACGCGCCCGAGGATGCGCCCATGCCCGCAAGCTGGCTTGTTCCGCATCCTGCTGCGAAGAGCAGCAGAGATGCAGATGCCAATGCGACGTTTGGGCTCAGTCGACGCGGCATACCAAATCGGCGGGGGACACGAGACGAACTCACCGATTATCTTAGCCGGTCCTGATTAAAAGGCAAGCTTAACCGAGAGCAACTAGCCAGGGGCAAATGGCGCAAATCGTTTCGGTTAGCCCAAATGGACTAGCTGCAGCTGTGTGGGCAGAACGGTGCCCCGGAACCAAATTCCGATGAGTTCCGCAAGGCGGTCACGCCGCGCTTGATTTACGTTCCGCAGCCTGCAAGGAAGTGCCGGAGATGTCCGCAGGCAGGACCTTAAGCTCGCTGGCCCGCGCAGCCTTAAATCGGCGCATTTCACGCGCGCTCAATGGCCGCATGGTCGAAGGGGAGTAAGGGACATGGACACCACAGTCGAGGCAGACTCGGTAAGTTTCATCCTGCAGCGTGAAGATGCGGGTCAGATGACTGTGGCTGCAACCAAAGAAGATCTCATAGAAGAAACGGAAAATCGCGCGAAGAACGCTCATCACATGGACTCCCTTCTTTCCCTCAAATCCGTTTTGTTTCGGAGGAAAAACAAAGGCCCAAAGGCAGAAACAAAAACCGCACTACTTACTACCAACTACTTATTACGCACTGCCTATTAGATGCCCTGCTGCGAGAAAGGTCGCTCCCACGAGTGAGGGATTACTGATGGATTCGAATCACTAGCTTACCAAAGTGGGAGGCAGACTCCATGGTTCGCAGAGCCTTCCGGAAATCCCCGAAAGGAAAGACATGATCTACAACGGGTTGCATGGAATGAAACGCGATCGCCCGATTCATTTCCTCGAAGTCGGCCCGGGAGCCGACGTAGATCCCCTTGAGACGCACCTGCTTGTACAGGATAGGGAAGATGGTAAACGGCTCTGTGGCCTGACTGAGCACGCCGACTTGCGCCACCGCTCCGCCAATCCGAACCGCCCTGAGAGATTGCGTGAGAGTCCCCGCACCGCCGACTTCGACGACAAGGTCGGCGCCTGTTCCGCCGGTTTGTTCGAGCACCCACGCAGCCCAGTCGGGCGTCTGCCTGTAATTCACGCCGGAGTCAAGGCCGAGCGCCAGCGCGCGGCGAAGCTTTTCATCGGTTGACGACGTGCCGAGCACGCGCGCTCCCATGAGCTTCGCAAATTGCAATGCAAAGATGGACACACCGCCAGTGCCCTGGATGACGACCGTGTCACCAGCCTTGATGCCGCCGGTCTGAACAAGGGCATTCCACGCAGTGACGCCCGCGCAGGGCAATGTGGCTGCCTCTTCCCAGCTCAGATGCGCGGGAATTTCGACCAGCCCGCGCTCATCAAGCACAACATATTCCGCGGCCATGCCGTCGATGTCACCGCCGAGCGCTCCGCGCTGCTTCACGGCGGTGGGAGGGCCCTCGATCCAGTTCTGCATAAAGATGCCGGCCACACGCTGGCCGATCTTCCAGCGGGTCACACCCTCGCCGACGGCGGTGATTTCGCCCGCACCATCGGAGCATGGAATTCGCGGCAGACCGAGCTTCGGATTGTATTTGCCGAGCGTGACGAGCAGATCGCGGTAATTCAATGAGACGGCATGAACTTTCACCAGCACCTGTCCGGGGGCGGGCTGAGGTGTGGGGCGGTCGACTGGCTCCAGATTCTCAATGCCGAAAGACGGGATCTGCCAGATTTTCATTGAGACGCTCCGTTACGAAAGGATGCTATGACGGCTTACTACGGCTGAATGGCGCATGAATTGAAACGGATTTCGCATTAACATTGAAGTATGGCACGAGGTTGGGAAAGTAAATCCGTCGAGGAACAGGTTTCGCAGGAGCTGCCGGCAAGCCAAAGCGCTCTGAACCCCAAGCAGCAGGCAGACGCCGCGCAAGCCGGAGAACTACGGCGACGCCAGGCGCTTGAGCTGCAGCGGGAACGCATTCTGGACGAGCGCACATCGAGTCCTGTCCGGCGCGCGGCGCTGGCAGCTGCCCTTGCCCAGATCGAAGAGCAGCTCAAGCAGTATCAGTAATCGCCACTGATACAAATAGCACTCGCCGCTCATTGAGGCTTGCGGTTGAAGAGCAACGAGTTTGCCTGATCGACCGAAGTCATCCCAATTCGGGCGATATTGACGTGAGCGGGACGGGTGGCCGACCAGACGATGGCATCGGCGACGTCTTCCGGCGTGAGTGGCGTGACACCCTGATAGACCTTCGCGGCGCGATCGGCGTCTCCATGGAAGCGGACGAGGCTGAAGTCGGTCTCCACCATTCCGGGATCAACGGTGGTCACGCGAACCGGCGTGCCGAGCACATCCTGCCGCAGGCCGTCGTTGATGGCGCGCTCAGCAGCCTTGGTGCCACAGTAGACTGCGCCGTTAGGGTAAGAGATTTCGCCGGCCGTCGATCCCAGGCTGATGACATGGCCCCGGCCACGATTGACCATGCCAGGAACAACGGCGCGGGTGACGTACAACAGACCCTTGACGTTAGTGTCGATCATTTCGTCCCAGTCGTCGGGATTCCCCTGGTAGAGCTTTTCGAGGCCGCGGCTGAGGCCTGCGTTGTTGACGAGGATTTCAATTGCCCGCCAGTCCGCGGGCAAGGCTGCGATGGCGCTCTCAACGGCGCCGCGGTCGCGAACGTCGAGAGCGAAATTGTGCACATCGGGCGCTCCGGATTCGAGCAGCTTCGGCTTGATCTCCTCAAGACGAGAGAGCCTGCGCGCCGCGAGCAGTAGCCGCGCTCCTTCGCCGGCGAAGGCAAGGGCGCATGCCTTGCCGATGCCTGAACTTGCGCCGGTAATAAACACAATCGTGCCATTGAGTTTTGCCATTTTCGGTATTCCTTGCAGTTACTTTTGTGATTCAGATGTGACGGCGCTCATACTCTGCGTAAGACGATAGTAGCCTGCAGCCCAGTCCTGATCTTTCATGCCGGCTTCGATGGCCCTCTGGAAATTGGCTTCGAAGATGCCGGCCAGTTCGGCCTTGATGCCGCTGCCCGCCGCAGCCTCCCGGAAGAGGCGAAGGTCTTTTTCTCCGAGGGCGATGGTGGCCCCGAGATTGTCAGCCGGGTGGAGCATGATTTTGCCGTAGGCCTCGTAGAACGGCGATCGGAAGAGCGCGTTGTTGACAGTCTCGAGGAACAGCGCCGGCTCGATGCCGAGTGCCTCAGCAAAGATCAGGCTTTCAGCGATCGACGCGATCATGGCGGTGATGAGGAAGTTTCCGCCGAGCTTGAGCGCGTGGGCGGCCGACGGCTTTTCTGAGACTACAGTCAGGCCGCGACTGAACGAATCGAGGAGCGGCCGGATCTTCTCGATGACTTGAGGCTCGCCCGCGGTGACGGTCCACAGGCGGCCTTCTTCGGCGACATTGGGACGTCCGAAGACCGGCGCTGCCGCGAAGTGGGTACTGGCGGCACGATGAGCGTCCGTAAGACGATTGGAGAGCGCCACGCTGATGGTGCTCAGCGAGACGTGAATGCTATCCGGCCGCATTGCTTTGATCGTGCCCGAGTCGAAGATGACGGATTCGAGCGCGGCGTCATCCATAACCATGGTGAAAGTGATTTCCGCCTTTGCGACAGCCTCGGCAGGCGATCCGGCCACGCTCGCGCCCAGCGCCCTGAGCGGATCGGCGTGCGAGGCAGTGCGGTTCCAGACGGTGAGGTTGTGACCGGCATTGATAAGATGGCGCGCGATCGCGACACCCATCTTACCGAGTCCAAGAAACGCAATCTGCATGCGGATCCTTTCGTTTCTCTTTTCTGCTCCTGTCATTTTGGATGAAGGAGCGGGTCAGGCGGATTTCAAAACAAAAGGGCCGCGTTTGTGCGCGGCCCTCAGATGCAGCTCCGACGCTCGGTTATTGCTGGGGAACGTTGGAGACTCCGGTCGCATACGGCTGCGCCTGCTGCTGCGACTGCGGAGGCGTGTTCATGGACTGTCCACCGGATGAAGGCGCACTTTCCCGGACGCCGATGGAGCTACCGGAGACTACGAGTTGGACGCGACGGTTCTCCGCACGCCCGGCTGCGCTGGAGTTGTCGGCTACGGGGTCAGCTTTTCCGTATCCTGCGGCGGAAACGCTAGCCTGAGGAACGCCCTGAGCGACCAAGTAGTCGCGGACCGCATCTGCCCGCTGATCGGAAAGCTTCTGGTTGTAGTCATCCGAACCGATGTTGTCCGTGTAACCCTCCACCTGTAACTGGAGGTTCGGGTAGGACAGTAGAATGCCGGAGACTTTGGCCAGCTTCTCGCGGGCTTCGGGCTTCAGGTTGTACTGGTTGAAGGCAAAGAGCACGTCGGACATGTTGACGATGAGGCCGCGGGCGGTTTCGCGAGTAGCGAGAACCTGGTTCAACTGCTCCTTGAGGCGCTCACGCATCTGTTCGGTCTGGTCGGTAGCCCGCTGTGCCCGCTGCTGCGCGGTAGCCTGATCAGCACGGGCCCTCTCGGCTTCGGCCTGAGCCTGAGCCGCTTGAGCTTCGGCCTGGGCGCGCTCTGCCGCAGCCCGCTGCGCGTCAAGAGCGGCCTGCTGCGCCGTTTCATTGGCCTGCTGCGCGGCCTCGCGTTGGCGCTCGTCGTCCTCAGCCTTCATTTTGCGGATGGCCATGATGCGGGCGTCTTCGGCGGACTGTACGGCTGCGCGGGCGTAGGTGATCTCCTGTTTACGCTCGCTCTTGTGGTGGTCCATATCCTGAGCGTTGCCGAGGGCCTGCTTTGCGGTAGCTAGAGTGTCGGGAGCGTACTTGCCGGCTCCGGCAGCCTCAGCGATCTGGACGGCATTGATGGCCTCGTACAGCTCAAGCGGAGACTGGTCATTACGAGTGATTGGGTTTAGAACGGTGTGCCGGCCGGCGGTCTCCGAGTAGGCGCCGCGCGGCAGGAGCGAGTAATGGGCATTGACGGTCTGGACGATGCCTTCCGTCTTGTCGCGCAGAGCATAGTTCTGGAGCACCACAAGATCGCTGGGCATGGTTACGGCGTAGTAGGGCTCGGCGGTAACGATCAAGCCGAACACCTGGAGATCGGTGGTGACGGTGATTTCATTCTTTGTGCCGTTGGGCAATACCTCGCCGAGATTGACAGGGCGGCCTTCCGGCGTGATCGCCCAAAGGACATAGGTCAGGTATTCGACGCCGAAGCTGTTAGCGGGGACAAGACCCTCGAATTTAGCGTTGATGACCATGCGTCCGCGGCGGCTTTCGATGGTAGCCGAGCCCTTACTCCGGGCGAGCAGACTGGTGCCCTCGAAGCCGATCTTCGTGGGGCCGCTGCGGTGGAGGTAGTTGACGGCGGGAATGTCCCGGCCGACGACGGTGATTTTGTAGACGGGGACACCATTGCGCCATTCGGCCTGGGGTTGTTGCCGCTGGTTCTGGTCCTGGTTCTGCTGATCTTGGTTCTGCTGATCTTGTGGCCACTTTTGTGTGGCCGTGGGATTCATCTCCTGCGCAGACGCCAGGCCGCATGCGCAGAAGAGGAGAATAGGTAACGCAACGCGTTTCATTTCTCTCTGACTCCTTCCCAATGAATTGCGAAGCATGGCGACCATCTCTGCCCAGCCGCCAGGCTGGACGGAGAACGGCGCCAAAGGAGTTAGATGGGAAATGGAGGCGTGGCTTTTGTATGCGGCAGTGCGAGTTATCGAAGCCGGTTAAAGAAAAAATCAGTTTTGCGGGGCAACCAAATTGTGCGCGATCGCAAACATCGCCAGTTCAAGACGGGTAGAGACGCCTGTCTTGTCGAAAGTATTCGAGAGATGGCGCTTTACGGTTTCCTCGCTTAGGCCGAACTGCTTTGCTATATCGCGATTGCTGCAGCCTTCGACGATGCATCCGACGACCTGCAGCTCACGCGGGGTGAGTCCAAACGTTTTGCGTTCGGGTGGGGCGGCCTGTTTCATGAGATCGTGGAGCGCACCGACGAGGTTCACCACGCGGCGTCCGCCGATCCAGTAATCGCCGGAGTAAACGGTTCGGACGGCGCTGGTGAGGTGGTCGGTGAGAGCGTCCTTGAGAACGATGCCGCGCGCGCCGATCTGCAGGGCTTCAATGATCTGTTGGGTTGTGATGGTGCTGGTGAGCAGGACGATCTTGACGGTGGGGGAGCCGCTCATGATGGCGCGCATGGCCTCGAGACCGGGCAGCCGCGGCATGGAGAGGTCGAGCAGGAGAATGTCTGGGAGAAGCTCGAGGGTCTGGGTGATGGCCTCGTCGCCGTCTCCTGCCTCGCCAACGACGGTGAAGGCCTCGTCGGACTGCAGCATGTTACGCACGCCGATGCGGACGACGGGGTGGTCGTCGGCGAGCAGGATACGGACGACGGCGGTATTCTGCGGCTTGCTCTTCATGGGTGTTGGAACCTTAGCCGGTTTCGTGGAGATTGTCATAATCTTGGCTTTCGCAACAGAATACGATGTAATTCGTCACAGGACGACAATAAATTGGCGAGCAGGTTAAAAACCTGTTCCGTCTCGTACACGCCGAGTTCTATTTCGGCAGCCGAGGAGGCAAGCTTTCGGGCACCGATCATGCCGGCGCTTCCCTTGAGGGTATGGGCAATCCTGCGAACCAAAAGCAGGTCGTTGGCGGCTGCGGCAGCCCTCATCTCCGCATGGCGCGCACGCGTGTCGTTCAGGCATGCCTCGTAGATTTCGCGGAGTGCTTCCGGGGACATCATGCGCGACATCTTCTGGTAGACAGCCTCGTCGAGAACGGGCTCATTGGCGGTTGCTGCTTGTGAAAGCTCAGGCGTTGTGGCGTGACCGTCAAGGAATGCTCGCAAAGCGGCAGTGTCAAGGGGTTTCCTGAGGAAGCCGTCGTAGCCTTCGGCCGGATCAGGTGTGGCGCTCATGGCGAGCAGTTTTGACTTGGGTGCGGCGCGGCGAAGCTCGGATGCCAGTGCGGCACCGGTGAGCCCCGGCATGCGAAGGTCGGCAAGCAGTACGTCTGGATGTGCCTCGGGAGATAGTGAAGCCAGAGTTTCGAGGGCCGGTTTGCCGCCTGAGGCCTGGATCACGTTATAGCCTTCGGATTCCAGCAGCAGCGAGATGAGCGAGAGGCTGATCTCGTCATCGTCAATGACCATGAGTGTGCGGGCCTGTACTGCTTGCTCAGGTGACATGCTTTTTGCGCGACAACTCCTAAATCCATTTCCCTGCTTTTCCCCGCATTCTTCAAGAAGCACTCGAGGCGCAGCGCTCTATCTCATCGAGATTTTTCATACCGTTCGTCACTCTACCAAGTACGTTTACCGTGCATTGGCGGAAATTTCAACATTTTGTTGCATGGAATCTTTAGGCTTGGCCCTATGCGAAAAAACCAGGTTTTTGTTGTCAGCTTACTATGGGCAGGCCTTGTCTTATTTCTGTTCGGCAGCTTCGCGCAGGCGCAGTTCGAGGATGGCAGTGTGGTTGGAGCCATCCACGATTCCAGCGGCGCTGCGGTTTCAGGGGCCAGCATTACGGTTACGAATACGGCGACGGGAATTCAGAATTCCGTCACCAGCAACGGCAGCGGCGATTATGAAGTCCCATCCATTCGTGCCGGCGTGTATCGCATTGAGGCGAGCGCTCCGGGCTTTGCCACGGCGGTCGCGGAGAACATCACGGTTTCGGTGGGCAACCGGCAGCGCATTGATCTGACGCTCAAGCCGGGGCAAACGTCCTCGACGGTGGAAGTGAGCGACGTGGCCCTGCAACTCGAGACGGATTCGAGCCAGCGCGGGCAGACCATCACCAATTATCAGAGCGAGGCATTTCCGCTGGTGAGCCGCAACTACTCCGACCTGCTGGAGCTGGTTACGGGGGTGCGGCAGGCCCCGACGGCGGCGACGACCAGTTCGATCAGCAGCCTGGTTCGACAGGGCGCGTACAACGTGAATGGCCAGCGAAGCATGTTCAACAACTTCCTGCTCGACGGCATGGACAACAATGCTTACGGCGAGAGCAACCAGGGATTCGACAACCAGATCATCGCGATTCCGCCGGACTCCGTAGGGCAGTTCAGCGTGGTGACCAATAACATGAGCGCCGAGTATGGGCGGTCTTCGGGAGCAACGATCAATGTTGCCTCTGCGAGCGGAAGCAACCAGTACCATGCGACGCTATATGAGTTCCTGCGCAACACGGACCTGAATGCGGCAGGGTTCTTCAAGCCCAATGTGGTGAGCAACACAGGCGCCGTGACGACATTCAAGAAGCCGACCTTCAACCGCAACCAGTTCGGAATGAATTTCGGCGGGCCGATTCTGCGCGACAAGCTGTTTTTCTTCCTGGATTACGAGGGGTTCCGGCAGACGATGCGGCCGCTGAGCGTGCTGACCCTGCCCACGCAGAATGAACTGAACGGCAATCTGGTAGTTCCGGTGAAGAATCCGCTAACGGGTGTTATTTACCCGGCGAATACGCCGATTCCCGCGGGCGCGATCAATCCCCTGTCACAGCAAATCATCAGCTACTTCAAGCGGTTTGAGAATCAGCTTCCGATAGCCGGCCTGCCAACGACTGGGCTGGCTTCGAACGACTATGCAGTGCAGGCGCCTTTCACGGACAACTCCGACAAGGGCGATCTGAGACTCGATTACCAGCAGAACGCGAAGAGCTCGTGGTTCCTGCGCATCAGCGACCGCAAGGAAACCGGAGTCAACCACCCCACGATTCCGCTGCCGCTGGACGGCCAGACGAACGGCACGATTCGCATTCTGGATCAGCAGGTGGCGCTGGGATACAACCATCTGTTTGACGCCAACAAGATTATCGATGCGCGGCTTGGTCTGTCCCGGACCAAGGCCGGCAAGTTTACGCTCTCGATCGGCGACAATGCGTTTTCGATTCCCGGGCTGCCGTCGAATCCGATTGTGGCGGGCGGACTGCCATCGGTGGGAATTTCCGGCTTTACCGGTTTCGGACGGCAGAGCACGAATCCGCAGTGGCAGGATCCATCGCTGATCGATCCCAAGGTGAACTTCACATGGGTGAAGGGCAAGCACTCGCTGAAGTTCGGCTATCAATACGAGCACATCTGGATGGCGGTGAACGACAACAATCCGCTGTATGGGTCGTACAGCTACGGCGGGGGCTACAGCGTCGCAAGTGGAACGGCGGTGACGGATAACTACTGGGCGGATTTTCTCTTCGGCACGACGAGCACGTATCAGCTGGCCAACTACTTTGTCGCCCACCTGCGCCAGACGATGGACAACGTGTACGCGCAGGATGACTGGAAGGTGAACTCGAAGCTGACGCTGAACCTTGGAGTCCGCTGGGAGTATGGATCGCCATACTCGGAACAGCACAATTACATCTCGAACTTCGATCCGGTGTCGCAGTCGGTGCTGACCATTACTCCGGGAGCGGTGGCTGGGAATGGCGTCACACCGGTCAATGCGGGCGGGGTATACGGCAGCACGCTGGTGAATCCGGACCTGAACGACTTTGCGCCGCGTGTGGGATTTGCCTACGCGCCAACATCCACGACGGTGATTCGCGGCGGGTTTGGCATGGGTTACGTGCACTACACGCGCGCCGGATCGGGAGATATCCTAGCGATCAATGCGCCGCAGGCGATGTTTGTCTCGGTGCCGCAGTCGAAGCCAACGACGACGAATAAGTGCGCCGCAGGATCGCCGCAGACAGGCTGCTACGTGACGGCGGACCAGGGCTTTCCTTCTACGCTGGTGACAACGTTCAATCCGAAGACCGATAACATCACATGGGTTCCGAAGGACACACGGGACAGCTACGTTGAGAGCTACTTTGCGAGCGTGCAGCAGCAGCTGGCGAAGAACGTGATTCTGGACATAGCGTATGTGGGCAACCATGGCCACAAGCTGCAGGGCTTTCTGAACGGCAACCAGAAGAATCCGGCGAACGGCTTTGCGCGGCCCTATGCCAACTGGCCGAGCGATATCACCGAGGCGCTCAACGGCTTCTGGTCGAATTACAACGCCCTGCAGGTACGGTACGAACAGCGCTTCACGGCGGGGCTGACACTGCTGAATTCGTTTACGTGGTCGCATTCACTGGACAATGCCAGCGCTTCGCTCGAAGGCAACACGCCGTCTCCTCAGGATGCGAACAACCTTAGGGCGGATTACTCACAGTCGGACTATAACCTGCCGGTTTCGAACGTAACGAGCCTGGTCTACGAGCTTCCGGTCGGCCACGGCAAGAAGTTCCTCGGAGATATCAACGGAGTGGAGAACGCTTTTCTGGGCGGATGGCAGATCAGCGCGATCAACACGGCGCAGGCTGGCACGCCGTTCAACCTGACCTACACTCCCAACACGGCACAGGCGGTTTCACCGCAGATTTCGGCTACGTATCGGGGCGCGAACGAGTACCGGCCGAACATTGTGCCGAACCAGAAGATCACGATGGGGCGGTCTTCGCGCGCGGCGAATACCGGCTACGTGAACTACATCAACTACGCGGCGTTCGTGCTGCCTCCGATCAAGGATGCGGCCGGGAATGTGCTCAGCCCGTTCGGCAACGCACCGCGCAACCCGGGTCGGACGCCAGCGTTCTATGAGACGGACCTGGCGCTGAACAAGACCTTCAATACTCCGCTGGAGCGGATGAAGGTGCAGTTCCGCACGGAGTTCTACAACCTCTTCAACCATACGAACCTGTACCTGCCGAATACGATCAGCGGGACGCAGGGGACAACGTCCTCGGTGTTGGGAGCCGGGGTCACGGCGCCGATTTCCGACATCACTGGCGGCACGCCGACCAGCGGCGGACAGATTTCGAGCACCTGGGAGCCGCGTATCATTCAGTTCGGTCTCAAGGTGATCTACTAACACGAAGCGAAACCAACTGATGCGACTCGTGGGAGCCTGATCGGCTCCCACTTTTGTTTTAGCGCCTTCGTGGAAGCGGCTTGGTAGAGTGGGAACGATGGGTACCGATGCTCCGCGCGAGTTTGAGCAGCAGATCGCCGAGCTTCGCGCGCGGGTGACGCGCCTCGAGGCTGCGCTGCGCGAGCACGGTATCGTTCTCGAGGAAGAAGTGCCGGTTGCGGTGCAGGCTGAGGCGCCCGCTACACCGGAAATCAAGCCAGCCACGACTCCGATGCCCGCTGCGATCGCGCCTGAGCCCGTTTTTCTTAAGGCCGCAGCGAGCGAGGCTCAGGAGGACCGATCACTGGAGAGCCGTATCGGCTCGCAGTGGTTCAACCGCATCGGGATCCTGGCGGTGCTCATCGGGATGGCGTGGTTCCTGAAGCTCGCTGTCGACAATCATTGGATCGGGCCGGGCGGACGAGTAGTGATTGGGCTCGTGGCGGGAGCGGGGCTGATCGCGTGGTCGGAGCGTTTTCGCAGCCGTGGGTTTGCCGGGTTTTCTTATTCGCTGAAGGCGGTGGGCAGCGGGATTCTATACCTGTCGCTTTGGGCCGCGTATGAACTTTTTGCGCTGGTCCCAGCCGCGGTTGCATTTGCAGCGATGATTGCGGTCACCGCGTTCAACGGGTTCATGTGCTGGCTGCAGGATTCCGAGTTGCTGGCGCTGTATGCGATTGTGGGCGGGTTCAGTACACCGCTGCTGGTTTCGAATGGCGAGAATCACGAGGTCTCGCTATTCAGCTACCTGCTGGTGCTGAACGTGGCCGGGCTGCTGCTGGTGGTACTTCGTCCATGGTCGCGGCTGCTGTTCGGGGCTTTCACGGGGACCGTTCTTTTCTTTCTGGGTTGGGCGCTGCGGTTTTACTCGGACGCACAGTTCGGGCGAACAGTGTTTTTCCTGTCGGCGTTCTTTTTGATTTTTGCGTTTGCGCCACGGCTGGTGCGGTTGGCGGCAGGCGAGGCCAATAACGAGAATAGACCGGCGCTTTCGTGGGCCAACGGCATTGCGCTTGTGCTGCTGCCACTGGTCAACGCGGCGCTCGGATTCCTGGGATTCTACGCTCTAGTCGGGTCGACTGGCGCTGCATGGGCCGATCCCTGGATTGCCGTGGCGTTCGCGGCGTTTTACCTGATGCTGCTGCGGCTGCCGAACCCACTGCCGACGGGGGGAGCGCTGCACGCGAGCCCCGCTGTGGTGTCGGCCCTGCATCTGACGATCGCGGTGGTGTTTCTGACGATTGCTATTCCGCTCAAAGCGCGTGGCCGATGGATCACGATTGGATGGCTGGTGGAAGGCGCGGCGCTGTTGTGGCTGGCGCGGCGCGCGGTGTCGAGACTGGTGCGGGGACTAGCTATGCTGGCTCTGGTGCTTGGACTCACGGCGCTGATTGCGATTCATCCGCCGGCTTCGACGACGATTGTCTTCAACCAGAGGTTCGGGACGTTTGCCGTGGGAATCGCGGTGTTTGCATTTGTCGCCAGATTGGCTTATCAGGCTGGAGACGAGCCGGAGGCGGAATTCCCGGTTTCCTGGCCGGTGACGGCGGCGGTGGCCGTGTTGATTGTGAATGCTCTTATTCTGGTTGCGGTCGGGTGGGAGATCCATAACTACTGGTGGTACATACGTTATAGCGGCGACTGGCGCGTGATGCACGAGTATCACATGTACGCGCAGTTCACCTACTCGGCGCTTTTCATGGTCTTTGGCGCGATCCAGTTAGCTTTGGGCTTCTGGAGGCGCTCGGCGTTCCTGCGCTGGCAGGCGCTGATTTTGCTGGCGATTTCGATCGGCAAGGTGTTCATTGTTGATGTGAGCGAGCTGAGCCAGGGTTACCGGATTGTAAGTTTCCTGGGGCTGGGAGCGCTGCTGCTCGCGGTGAGTTTTGTCTACCAGAAAGACTGGCTGAATCTGCGCGGCCCCAACGTACATGGATCGGGCATGCGCGGATTGGGGCGGTCTCTGCCGTGAAGCTTCGCGTCTTTGCCCTGCTGCTCGCCGCCAGTGTTGTGCCCGATGTGCGGTACTTCCACTATGAGCGGATGGTTCTGAATACGTCACAGCAACAGTTACAGACGTGGCTTATTGTCGATCCGACGGTGTTCGAGCATTCCGCGGCGATGCTTTCAGATTTGCGGCTGTATCGCGATGGCAAGGAGACGCCCTACGCCATTCGATTCGCGGAGCCTATTGCAGCATCGGGGGTGAAGATACCTCCGTTGAACTTAGGCATGCAAAACGGGGGAATGCAAAACGGGGGCACCCAGAACGGGCGTGTCGTGTTCGACGCCGAGATGCCGGAGGGCTCCTACAGTGACGTGGAGCTGGATGTCGAGGCACACGATTTCATCGCGACGGTGGAGGTCTGGGGAAGTCACTCGCCGGATGGAGGCGAAACGACGAAGCTCGGGTCGTTCACGGTATTTGACTTTACCGCGCAGAAGCTGGGCCGGAGTACAGTGCTGCATCTGCCGCGGTCAGATTTCCGCCATCTGCACTTTCGTATTGATGGACCGCTGAAACCCAAAGATGTTGGTGGCGTCAGGGTGAGCCGGTTCGAGCAGGGCGAGCCGCGGTATGTGACGGCTGCAGAGACGGCACGCGTGACGGAGAAGGGTCGCGATACGGAGATCGAGTTTACCGTACCGGCAAAAGTTCCGGTCGATCGCGTGGAGTTTCTGCCGGATACAAATATTGCGAATTTCAGCCGTAATATAACCATTACTGTTACAAGGCAACGCAAGAGCTCGACGGAAGATGCACGAGTCGAGACATTCAGCTACTCCGGCAACATTCTTCGCCTTCATGGCGTTCGCAACGGGCACCGAATCGATGAGGAGCGGCTAAGCGTAGACGTGCCCGCGTCCACACTTACAGACGAGGCAGACTGGATAGTGAGGATAGACAACGGGGATGATCCGCCGATTGCGCTGAAGTCAGTCAGGCTGGAGATGCTGGAGCGGACGGTCTGTTTCGATGCAGCGCCGGGAGGGAAATACGTGCTTTACTACGGCGATCCGGCGTTATCGGCTCCGAGATATGACTATGCCACCCTGTTCACGCAGGAACCGGGAGCAGCGCGGGCAGAGCTTGGGCCCGAGCAGGAGAATCCAGAGTACCGGCCGCGGCCCGATGCCCGGCCGTTTACGGAGCGGCATCCGGAGCTGCTGTGGGCGGTTCTGGTACTGGTGATTGTGCTGCTGGGAGGTATCGCGCTGCGATCGGCGAAGCAGGTGGGCGCGCGATAGAGCGGCCTAGCGCAGCGAGGTTTCCATTTCGTTGAGCCAGTCGGGTGGTTTCAGAATCTCGCGGGGCTTGGTTCCTTCGGCGGGGCCGACGATGCCGTCGCGCTCCATGAGATCGATGAGGTGCGCGGCGCGGCCGTAGCCGATCCGCAGGCGGCGCTGGAGGAGCGAAGTCGAGGCCTTGCCGAATTCGAGGACAAGGCGCACGGCATCCTGGAAGAGCTCGTCGTTGTCGTCGCCGCCCTCCTCGGGGATATCGGCTTCGCGGCCGCCAGCATCCTTCGGAGCCTCGAGGAAGCCCTGAGCGTATTCGACCTCGCCCTGACTCTTCCAGAAATTTGTAACTGCCTCAATTTCTTTTTCGGTGACAAAGGGAGCGTGCACACGCTGCAGGCGCGAGGTTCCAGGCGGAAGGAAGAGCATGTCGCCGCGTCCGAGGAGCGACTCGGCGCCGTTGGAATCAAGGATAGTGCGTGAGTCGACCTTCGTCGCGAGACGAAAGGACATGCGCGTGGGGACGTTGGCCTTGATGAGTCCGGTGATGACATCAACGGATGGGCGCTGCGTGGCGAGGACAAGGTGGATGCCGACGGCGCGCGCCATCTGCGCCAGACGTGTGATGGCTTCTTCGACGTTGGCCTTGTCGAGCATCATCAGATCGGCTAGCTCGTCGATGATGATCATGATGTAGGGCAGCGGCTCCTCCTCGGGCGAGTCGTCGAAGAGGCTGGGCGTGCCGGTCTCGAAGAGCTTGTTGTACTGGTCGATGTTGCGCACGCTGCGCGAGGCGAGCAGCTTGAGGCGGCGCTCCATTTCGCGGACGGCGTTGCGGAGCGCGTTGGCCGCGAGCTTGGGCTCGGTGATGATGGGCGTGAAGAGGTGCGGAATGCCCTCGTACATGCCGAGCTCGACGCGCTTGGGGTCGACGAGAATGAGGCGCACCTGCGCGGGCGTCGCCTTGTAGAGCACGGACATGATCATGGCGTTGATGGCCACGGATTTGCCGCTGCCCGTGGAGCCGGCGATGAGAACGTGCGGCATCGTGGTCAGATCGGCGGTGACGATGCGGCCGTTGATGTCCTTGCCCATGGCGAGGGTGAGCTTGCTCTTGCCATTGCGGAAGTTTTCGGCTTCGATGACATCGCGCAGCCAGATGGTCTCGCGGTCGTGATTCGGCACCTGGATGCCGACGGTGCTCTTGCCCGCCATGCGCTCGATGAGGATGCTCTCGGCGCGCATGGCGAGACAGAGGTCGTCGGCCAGACCGGTGACGCGGCTGTACTTGATGCCGGCATCGGGGCGGAACTCGAAGGTGGTGACGACGGGGCCGGGGTTGATCTGCACAACCTGGCCGAGGACGTCGAACTCAGCGCATTTTTCGACGAGGATCTGGGCCTCGGCACGCAGGGTGTCTTCGCGGACGATCTGTGCGTCTTCACTGCGATGCAGGAGCGTGCTGGCAGGGAGCTTGAAGCCGCTGACGGACTTCGGGGCGACGGTCGTGGTGTGCAGATCGGCGTCGGCGCGCTCGCGGATGGCGATGTTCTGAGCGGGGACGGGCTCGGGAGGCGCGGGTTTCGGTGGCGGAGCGGCCTCCCGGCGCGGCACAAGCTGGGGCTTCAAGACCGGCGCAGGCGGCTCCGGGACAGGCTCGGGCTCTGGGTCTTGATCGGGGAAGGGGTCGGCCACGGTCGAGCGTGGCATCTGGTCCCAGACGGGCTGAGCGGCGGGAGCGGCGGGGGACATCTCGGCGAAGCTGTGCTGGCGGTGAGCGGGTGCGGCAACGCCGTCAGCCTGAGGGATTTCGGGTGCAGGGTTCCTGCGCTGCTTCTTTTCAAGCTTCGCGGCGGCCTTGCGTGCGCTGGCCAGCTCTTTGGCCCGGAGCTTCTCCATGCGGGCTTCGGCCTTCAGTTCTTTTCTGCGGGCGCGGGCGGCGCGCCAGTTATTCCAGCGGTCGCGCCACTCGTAGATGAAGGCGAAGCGAACGGCCAGCCATTCGCGGGCGGTGTTGAAGCTGAAGGTGGTGGAGAGATAGACGGCGATGGCCACCATGGTGGCGGCGACGACGCAGGCGCCAGGGTAATTGAGCCACTGAATGAGGGTGTCGGAGGCGAGGCGGCCGACAAGACCCTCGATCGGCAGTCCGTACATGAAGTGGAGGTGACCGGGGAGAAGGCCCGCCGCGGCGGGTCCGAAGAGCATGCAAAGGACGATGCCGGTTAGCTTGGCGCCCGGCGAGCCGGTCGGATTCGAGCGGAGCCAAGACCATCCGAGGGCTCCGGTCAGCAGGGGAAAGCAGAAGGCGGTGATGCCTTCGAGCTGGAGGATGAGGTCGCTGATCCAGGCACCGACAAGGCCGGTCCAGTTATGGGCCGGGCGGCCGATGGCGTATCCGCCGACGGTGTTGAGGGAGGGATCAGTCGGACGATAGGAGACAAGCGCGAGGAGAAGGAGGGTTGCGGCGACCAGCATGAGCAGCCCGATGAGCTCGTTCAGGCGGCGGTGGCGGGTCGGAGTAGTAACCAACTTGAGGGGTTTCATCAGGACGCATTAGGGTGCGCGCCGCACGAGACGGCCGACACAGACCAGAACCCCCAGAGCAAGACGATTATTCCAGAAGGAAAGGCGAAGCTTTAGAGAAAATGCGGCGGGGGAATCGAGCTGACAACCGGCGGCTATGCCCCAGCCAGCTTCGCCCCGAAGGCCAGCAGGGCAATGCCGAGTAGGATCCGGTAGACGGCAAAGGCTGTAAATCCGTGCTTGCGCACCCACTGCAGGAACCACTCGACAACCCCCAGAGCGACGATGAAGGAAACGACAAGGCCGATCGCAAGCACGATCCAGCCGTGAGATGTCATGACGAGCGGGGTGAGAGTTTCAGTCGGGTCTTTGTGCGAAGGGTGTACGGTTTTAAGGGTCGCATAGCCGGTCGCGGCGATCATGGTGGGGATCGAGACGAGGAAGCTGAACTCAAGAGCCGCCGGACGGGTCATCCCCGCCATCTGGCCCCCCGCGATGGTGGACATGGACCGCGAGGTGCCGGGGAAGACTCCAGAGAATATCTGGCAGAAACCGATCCAGACGGCCTGGGGCAGAGACATGTGCTCGACTTCAGTCGTACCGGGGTCGGATCGCGAGTTCCAGGCATCGACGACCCACATGACGATGCCACCGATCAGCAACGCGAGCGCCATCACGCGGAGGCTCTCGAGATTTTTGCCGATAGTCTTCGCGAGCAGCCAGGAGGGAATCGCAGTGATAACAAAGGCGATCAGCGTGAGCGAAATGGGGTGATTCCAGACCGTACGGTCACCTCTCTCGCCCCTGGGAAAGGTGCGGAAGAACTGGATGATGCGGGCGGTGAAGACAAGGAGGAGGGCAAAGATGGCTCCAAACTGGATAACGACGGTGTACATCTTCCAGTAAGGGTCCGTCAGGTTGATATGCAGCAGGGCTTCGCTGATCCGCAGGTGGGCGGTGGAGCTGACGGGCAAAAACTCGGTCAAACCTTCGACGATGCCAAGAAGAACAGAAATGATGTAGTCGCTCAATAGGCCTCCGGACCTCGCTACTGCTGTGAAATCACAGGGATATCCTGATGCGCCATTGGGGGTGTTGCCTTGCTGGCGTTTACTCCCGGTCGCTGCCGTAGATTGGAATTCCCTGCTGAACTTTGTATATCAGACTGGCGGAACGGGCTGCGTATTCCGATTGGGGATACTTCGACTGGAGCTGGTTCCCGATGTCGACCGCTCGGGTATGGTCTGCCTGGGCGCGGTGGTCGTCGTTATCCGCGGCCCACATGTCTCCAGCGGAAGCCATGCGCCAGGCAGCTTTGTAGAGGGCCTCGGGGGCGCGCGGCGACTCAGGGTGTTCGGAGACGTACTTCAGGTACATGTCGGCTTCCTTCTCGGGGCACTTCTCGGAACCCTGCCAGTCGCCGCAGAGCTTGTTGTCGATCAGTTCGTAAGCCGCGAAATCGGCCCACTTCGTGCGGGGATACGTCTTTTCGATCTTCTTCATCTCGTCTTCATCCATCTGCTCGCGCAGGTAGTTCTCCTTTTCGTGAGCAGACGGAAGCTGGGCGGCATCGGCCTTCTGGAGCTGCCAACGGACGTCGGCAGCGCGCCACATGGCTTCAGGCGCAAGCGGCGATTGCGGGAACATCTCGACAATACGCCGATAGAGGAGCCGGGCCTCGAGCGCGGATCCCGGCGGCGGATGAGGCTGGGAGGCGGCGTCCTCGGAACTGACGGCTTCGCCGAAGAGAATCGCATCGCCGTGGGGCGTGGTGGTGTCGATGATGCCCTTATCGAGCATCCAGCCGGAGATGGGGATGACCTCCTGTCCCTGCTCGAGGAGGGGTTGATCGGATCTGCGCGATTCGGGCGCGTCGATGTTAGCGAAGACGCGCAGCCAGTGTCCGCTGCGCTCGGCGATGACCATTTCACGGCCGGGCGTGACGACGGCAACGCGGTCGGCGGACTCGTCAGGCTGGATAAAGAGATTGGCGTTGCGGACGAGCGTCGCCCGGGGCGCGTTTTTCGGCGGCTGCTCGCGGTTCTTCTGGCAGACGGCGAGGGGAACGGCGGAGAGGAGCAGGATGGCGCAGATCGGGATTCGGCTTGGCATGACGATGGTGAGACGAAGATTTTTGAGCAACGTCTTGCTGTCAGGATACCCCGGCCAGGGGATTCATCCGGGAGGGCTCGGAGTGGCTGGTGCGCGGCGGTGCCATCCAAGACAGCCGGGGTACCATCTACCTGAGGATAGGAGGTCGGGCGTGGAACCAGTCGTTACCGTGCCGGAGCGGCGCAAGTCCGGGCCCCGAGTCCTGACGGTTCTGCTGGCCATATTTCTGGGCCTGCTGGTGGGAGCGGGGGCGTTTGCGATCTTCCTGCGGCAGGCCACGCGAGGGGTGTGGGACAGGATCGCGACGGCGGTGTCGGGGCGGGCACTGGAGGTGAATGTCTCGCAGCCGACGTTGGTGGACAGGATCCAGCGGCTGCAGCGGCTGGAGACTGTGACCTACACGATGGACAAGGTGGTCGAAGGGGCGCGGACGAGCGAGGTGCTTCCGGATTTCTTGGTGGGCGACAAGCTTCTGCTCTCGGTGCATGGGCAGGCGATCGCAGGGGTCGATCTGACCGAGCTAAAGCCGTCGGACGTGACGGTGAGCGGGAAGTCGGTCCACGTTCGGCTTCCCGAGGCGCAGATTTTCGTCTCGGCGCTCGATAACGGGAAGACGCGGGTGTATTCGCGGAGCACGGGGATCTTTGTGCCGGCTGACCCGGACCTGGAGTCGGAGGTGCGGGCGAAGGCGGAGGAGGACCTGCGCAACTCAGCCCTGAGCGCGGGGATTCTGGACACGGCGCACAAGAATGCTGCATCGACGCTCACGACGCTTCTGCTGAATCTGGGATTCGAGCAGGTGCAGGTGGACTGATTTCCTTCCCATTTTGTGTTGCGAGGGCCCTACCCCTCCCCCTCAGATTCTGTTACTCATTCATTCGCTTGGGCTTAAGGGATACGTGGGTCGTTACTCATACATAAGAAATTACTTACCGCATCTCATAGCAAACATGGGACTTAGACGGTCTCGTTCCTGATTCGGAACTGAAACGGAAAGGCCCGGCTGCGGCCGGGCCTTTTGGGTCCTCTATTTCTATTGTAGCTGGTTTGGGGAAAAAGCTAGCCATTAGCGATGAGGGATTAGCGATTAGCAGACTGATCGCGGAACAGGGGCTGCGATTTGGCTGAGGGTGGTTGGTCGATGGTCGCTCCGCCGATGGCCAGGATGTGCCGTCCCTGGCGGGACTCTGGTCGTTTCTGTCACTCCTTCCCGGCATTTCCATGCCGGGCTACAAGTTGTTTCGTCCCTTCGGGACTCGTGCTCCCGGCCCCCTGCGAAGAGCCCAGAATTCCAAAACCACTCTCACCGAGAGGTTTCCGCAGCCCAGGAAGCGGCAGTCCGTGGGGACTCCGATAGCGCTGCTCTTCTACCGCAGGCCTCGCGTGGCGAGGCCCTCTATTCGGGGCAGAGCGGACACGCAAAGGAGCGGCTTTATCCCACTCAAGCCAACCCCGGCTTGAGTGAGGCACCCGGCAACAGGACGATTTCGCACTACCAGGCCGGGATATCCAATCGAGACCGCGTCGTAACTCCAGCCCTGAGTGTTCTTCATTACGCCCGCAACCATTTCTCCGGGGTTAGTGCGGAACCTGACGCGAATTTCCGGGGCTCGCGCTCGCCGCTGACAAGCACCTTGACGTGTGTACCTCCGACGTCAATGACGAGTACCTTCATGAGAATCCTCCATGAACCGAACAGTTGAGTCGGCTCTTTCTATGCGTTTGCATATCGCTCGCTATTTGGTTTCGAGCCCTTGAGCGCGTAAAAGATGATGTAGAGGTAGCAGGCCAGGGGCAACAGGAATGCGTGATGCAGTCCCACATGGTCTGCAATGAATCCTTGGATTACCGGAATGATTGCCCCGCCGACAATGGCCATGTTCAGCAAACCGGATCCGGTTCCCGAAAGAGAGCCAAGCTCCGCTTCTCCCAAGCTGAAGATGGTGGGGAACATAATCGAATTGAAAAGCCCGACGGCAAGGATTGCCCACATGGCGATATGCCCGGTTAATACCATTGAGGCAGTGACCAACGCTCCAGCGACGACTGCACAGATCGCAAGCAGATATCCGGGCCTGAAGCGCTCGAGAAGCGGAGCACCGCTAAAGCGGCCAATCATCGCGCCGCCCCAGTAGAAGGAAACATATCCGGCCGCCGTCTTGGCGGGAAGGTTTGCGATCTCTGGCAGACCGAAATAGTTGACCAGGAAGCTTCCGATTGACACCTCGGCGCCGACGTAAGCAAAGATGCCAATCGCGCCGAACACAAGATTCGGGTGCTGCCAGATGGAATCGTTACCCTTTGGACCGCGAACCGCATCAGTCTCCACCTTCGGCAGCTTCGAGAAGCCGATCAGAAGCGCCAACAGCAAAAGCGCGATGCCGATGACCGTGTAGGGGATCTTGACAGAAGCGGCCTGCTGCAGCCGGTACAAATGAAGAGCATCGGGGGAAAGCTTGCGCAACTCTTCGGCGGCAAAGGGCGCAGCGCCGAGGATCAGAAGGCCTCCGACTTTCGGAGCAATCGTGGTTCCTAGCGAGTTGAAGGCCTGAGTCAGATCCAGCCGGCTCGATGCCGTTTCAGGTTTGCCGAGCAGATCCACATATGGATTCGCCGAGACCTGAAGGCCAGTGATTCCCGCGGCCAACACCAGCAACGCGCCGAGGAACAGGGGGTACGAAACAACCGATGCCGCGGGGATGAAGAGGAATGCTCCCACAGCCATCGTCAGAAGGCCGACGACCATCGTGGTCTGGTAGCCGATGGTGTTCACGATCTTCGACCAGGGCACTGAAAACAGGAAATAGGCCGAAAAGAACGCAAGCTGTACGAGCATCACCTTGGCATAACTGAGATCGAAAATCGACTTCAAGTGCGGAATCAGAATGTCATTCAGGCAGGTGAGAAATCCCCACATGAAGAAGAGGCTGGTGACGATCGCAAGGGGCTTTGAATAATTCGGAGTCGCCGCAGCGCCTACATTAGAGGTCGCAGCTATCGGTTGAGTTCCCATGTTCTTACCTCCAATCCACGGAGCGGATTCCGCGCTAACTTGGTTAGCACTGACATTTGTTCTCGCCAGGTTTGCTCGGCATTAGAAGCTACCACCACGATTCAGCCTGCACGCCGTATGTCAGGCCGCTTGTTCTGTTTTGATATGGCACTCCGCCAACGTAGCCTTTGAGTCCGTCCGACCAGTTTGCATAGGTCACAAATGCGCGCAGCACTGGCCGGCTGAAGTACTTCCGGCCTGCTCCAATTTGCGGCGAAAACGTAACCTTGCGTAGCCAGCCATCGTACTGGCCAAGGGCGTTTGGATTCTTTACGTGGTCGAAGCCGCCTTCCACTGCGAGCGAGAGATATTTAGTGAAGAAGAATTCCGGTCTGGCTCCGAATGACACCCACTCGTTCCAATCGTGGCGAGGGATGCCATCTTTCGTTCGCTGATAGATAAAAATCGGATATATCGCGAATCTGTCATTTGGCTGAAACAGCATTTGTTCGGTGATGAGGATGTTCCTGCTCTTATCGAGGTAACGATTGGGATCGGGTATGACCACCCCGGCGCCGTTGGAGCTGAAGTTACTGGCTGCTCCGGTTCCGTACTGAAATGAGAAGGAGTGGAAGCCACCGTGCCATTCAAGCCGCTGGTGGCGTACTCCGAATGCGTAACCGTCGCTGGTCTTTATCAGAATGTCGCTCGGGGTTGTTCCGCCTTTTGAGGTTGCATAATCAAACCACCCCGCCCAGAGGCCCAGAGGTCCCTTTACGTCGTAGATACGAACATCGATGTTGCTTTTCGCGAGAACTCCGTTTTGCGTGACGATGTCTGGCCGCGCGCCCGAAAGGAAGGCCACGGCCATTTTGCCGACCTTCACATCCAGGTCTTCTACTCCTCCGCCATAACCGCTTAAATCCAGCGGGTAGAAGTCGTTTATGTCAACATGCTGACGTCTGTAGTAGCGTTCGCCCGCCCAGAATTTGGCGTCCGGCTGGCTTTCGATGACATTGCCCATCTGAATGAAGGCTTCGCGGAAACGAAACTGATCGTTGCCGATGCCGTTGGGAAAATTGGTGTAGCTAGTGGAGTTGGTGGTGTTGGCCTCGACCATGAATTCGGCCTTCGCCCACGCCTTATCGGACTGGCGGTCGGGGTTAAGCCAGTTGTCGACAAAAATCAGTTCGGCGTAGGTCTCCGCCTCATTGCCGAGGCGGTATTTTGCCTCCGCACCGGGCGCCTGAAACGCGACCTGCTGCCCGCCCTCACTGTTCAGCCCGTAACCAGAACGGAAATAACCGTGAAATTCAAAGACCCCCGCCTGCTCCTGCAGCTTTGTGATCCTTTGGTCGGCATCTCGAATGAAGTCATAGGTCGGTGCGTTAGTAAGCCGGCCTTGAAATTGGGCTCCGACATCATTCGATTCGCCCGACAGGATTTTCTTGGCCGCTTGTTGGGCGGCCAACTCTGCCGTGGAGATGGTTCGCGCCTTATTTTGCGCGGCGGCCTCCTTTTGTTGTTCGATTTCCTGTTCTAGGGCGGCGATGCGGAGTGACATCGCTTGCGTGGTTGCCTGGTACTCCTGCTTGAGTTCGTCTACCTTCTGCTGTAACTGTTCGGACTGTCCCGACTGTTGAGCTGCGGCGGTGATCCCCGGCGATATCGCTGTCATGCCACACCAGTACCATCGAGCTCTGCCACCCAGGCGGCTGCCTGCTCGTGTGCATGGTCCTGACTTCATGATCGACTTCCCCACCGACTTTTGTTCCGGTGATGCCTTCCGCTCGTAATCAAGCACTCCCATTGCCACGCCAGGAATCGAAATCTCGGGGACCCTGAGACGCGGTTGATCGCTAGGAATTTCAGTGGTTTAGCAACTGATTCGCGGCTGTTCGGACCTCTTCGATCTCGATGCGAGGCGGTGACAAGAGTTCGTCACTTGACAGTCGCTTGACACCCAGGCATTGGAGATCGGGCCGCGAATTATTCTATCTGGAGCCAGCCATGCCGGCATGGCAACCGGATTCGTCGCAGCCGGTAGACTTGCGTCGCTGATCGAAGATGATGGCGGTGGATATCGACGACCGCGCTTCTTTTCGCGCCGGCGCCGCACGCGTTGTTCACCGTTGGATTGCCCGGATCGCCCCTAGGAACGTTTCCAAGGACGTATCCGCTGCCCAGCTACGATGTTTATCCCGACGGCCAGCATTTCATTGCATCGTTTACTGAAAACAAAACCGAACCGCCGATCACCCGATTGAACGTTGTGCTGAACTGGTTTGACGAACTAAAGCGCCGCGTACCGACGCGGTAGTTAGATCGAGCTTTTGGATGCGGTTGGCTGCCCTTGCGCACCTCACCCATGGCGCGAAGGATGCGCTCAAGATGACAAGGTGTGGGGGGCATTGCTTTCCCACCCTTTCGGCCAACCTCGGGCCGAAAGGATGGAGGACCCGCGATCACGGAATGATCAAATGGGTCGCCACCGTTTTCAGGATCGCGGCGGCTTCTTGAGATTTCTTCGGGGCGGCGGGGTTCTGTGCCTTTTTTAGCTCTTTCCGATTGCGCTTTATGTCGCGCCGGGATTGCTTCAGATTGTGCTTCTGTGCGGCCATTCGCGCTGAGTTGTCGTCAGCCCGCGCAGCACACGGAGACGAAAGAGCGAGACCAAGGCAGATAGCAAGTGTGCAAGCTACAGTTCTCTTCACGGGCATTCCTGAAAGCAATCTTGGCAGGATGTTACTGCGGGTTACCACCTTCCACATATCACCCGCTCGTGGGATTACCACCCCGGCTCGTGCCTGGAGAGGAAGAAGCAGATCCCTCCGCCCGGTGCGCTAACAGCGGCGCATTGCGCTCGGGATGACAAGGCGTCGGGAAATTGCTTCCCACCCTTCGCACGAAGAAGCAGATCCTTCGACTCCGTGCGCCGCGGCGCACTTCGCTCAGGATGACAAGGCCAAGAGAAGCGCTCAGGATGATGCGTGTGGGGATTGCTTCCCACCCTTTCGGCCAACATCGGGCCGAAAGGATGGGGCACCCAGAGCAAGTCAGAAGGAGAATTTTGCCGCGATCTGGCCGATGCGGGGATCGGCAGCCTGGCGGGCATATCCAAAGGTCGAGTCGCCGATGTTCCCGTCGACTCCGCCGTTGGGATAGAACTGCGCGTGGTTGAAGACGTTGAACATCTCCAGGCGCAGCTCAAGCGACATGGACTCTTTTATCTTTGTGAACTTGTGCAGAGCCACGTCGTAGTTGTCGATGCCCGGCCCGTAGAACATGCGGCGCTTTGCGTTGCCCTGGGTGCCGAGCGCGTTCGGAGTGAAGGCAGCCGTATTGAAGTACGGCTGGCCGTTGCGCGGATTGTGGTTGAGGTGGAGAGGACTGCCGTCGTAGTTCGGCATGTCGATGCTGATGGAGTTGACGCCGTTGTTCTGCACCTGCACGAGGTAGTTGTCGCCCTGGCTGGCAAAAGTAACGGGCAGGCCGGTGGCGAACCGGGTGATGCCGGAGAGCGCCCATCCGGTGGTGAAGCGATTGTGCGGCAGGAAGGGCAGAGCGGGAAAGTCGTAGTTGTAGCTGACGACAAAGTTGTGCTTCATGTCGAAGGCAGAGATGCCGTCGAGGCGGTGATAGTTGTAGGGGTCGACCTGCTCCTGGATGTTCGAAGTCTGATCGTAGGACTTGGAGTAGGTGTATCCGGCGAGGAAGGTGAGGGGGCCCTGCGTGCGCTTCAGGGTGATTTCCAGGGCGTTGTAATGCGAGTTGCCCATGTTTTCGTAGTAGGCATCGGTGCCGATCTGGTTTTCAAACGGCCCGCGCGTGCCGTTGACCACCGTACCATTGGCGCGGGTGTAGACCAGGTTCTCTCCGAAGGGACCGCAGGTCGGCGATCCCGGCGCAACATCGGAGGGCTGGCTCAGGCCGAGACAGAGCGAGGGGATTCCCGGGTTCGCGCCGTGCACCGTAAGCAGATGGCGGCCGAGAGAACCGATGTATCCCGCGCTGATGAGCGTGTTGCCCGGAAGCTGGCGCTCGATGGTGAAGTTGTACTGCATGGCGTAGGAGGTCTTGTTCTTGTACCAGACGCTTCCTGCGCCGCTGATGGGGTAGTAGCGGTTCCAGTCGATGCTGTTGTCGGGATGCGACGGAGAAACCGTGTAGGGCGGCACGTTCACAGGGAACTGCTGCACGTACTGCGTTCCTGAGAGCGCGCCGATGAAGGGAGTCTGCATCAGCGGGGACTCCGGGCTGGTGTAGGTAAGTCCATAGGGCGGGTTGCCGGTGGGATAAGCGACCGTCAGGCCCTGGGGCGAAGTGAAGAATCGCCCGCCACCCAGGCGGATGCTGGTCTTGCCGGGACCTCCGGTCAGCTTGCTGAGGAAGCCGTCGGAGGCTGAGGGTGACCAGGCAATGCCGAAGCGCGGTGAGAAGTTGTCGAGCGGCGTGGGGGCGATGCCCGCGGAAAGATGACCGCCGCCGGGCAGGGGATCTCCGGGAACGAGATAGCCGGGAGGCGCGCCGGGGAAGGTGGCCGACTGCTGACCAAGGATCAACGTGGTGATCTGGTTGTTTTTTTCCGACCAGGGCGTGACGTAATCCCAGCGCAGGCCGTAGTTCAGCGTCAGGTTGGGACGGATGCGGGAGCTGTCCTCAACGAAGAGGTCTCCGCTGGTCGCTGACTCATGGAATGTGGGCGAAGACTGCTGCGAGTAGAAATCCGGGAGTCCGAGCAGAAAATCGGCGAAGCCGTTGCCGGTTGTCTGCTGTCCGGAGGCGAAGAAGGAGAATGTTCCGTTGGCCACCAGGTTGGGCGTCTGGATTACGCGATACCAGTTGAATCGCGCACCAAACTTGAACGCATGGTTGCCGCGCGTGTACGAGACCGAGTCAGACAGATCGTAGTCGGAGTTGACCTGCAGGAGTGAGAACGGGTTGGTGCCAACTGCAAAGCCGTTGAAGTACATCAATTCAACGCCGGCCTGGCTGGGGTATCCCTGAACGATGCCCTGACCTCCGCTCTGAATGCCCTGCTGGGCGAGAGTGACGCCGACACCGCCATGAGGCTCTCCCAATGCGTTGTTCAGGCGAGTGAAGCCAAGGCGCGCCTCGTTTACGGTGTTCGAACCAATGGAGAGGATGTTGTCCAGGGCTACAACCTGATCCGTGCCGCTCGAGGTTGCGTCGAAGGCCATGCCGTTGCCGGGCAGAGTCGCTCCGCCAAAACCGCTGGGATAGGGGTTGTCCAGGGTGTAACGGTCGTTGAAGTAATAAACGGAGGAATTGCCGAAGCGTTTGGAATTGAAGTCGAGACGACCGGATGCTTTGTCATCGTTGATGGTGAGGTTGTAGGCGCCGGTCGAGAACTGGTTCGCACCGGTATTGGGCACCGGGATGTACTGCATCAGGTGCGTGGCAGGAGGTCCCCAGGCGCTCTGCGGAACAACGTTGCCGGGAAAGACCTGGGAAAATGGTTCGCCCACGGTGACTGGACGCCCGAGGCGCGCACTGAGCAGTTGTGCGAGATAGGGGCCGTTTACGCGTCCGGAGAATGCGGCAGAATCGGTGAAGTCGCCGGTGCGGTTGGCAAGCGAGGGCACCGGGGTGATGCCGGTCACAATTCCCTGCACGTAGCGCTGCCCCTGGTAATCGGCGAAGAAGAAGATCTTGTTTTTCTCTATCGGGCCGCCCAGCGTCCCGCCATATTGGTTCTGATGAAATGCAGCGCGCTCGGGAGAGAAGTAATTGCGGGCATCGAGGTTGGTATTGCGGAAGAATTCGAACACGTTTCCGTGCAGGCTGTTTGATCCTGATTTCGTAACGACGTTGATGATGCCGCCGGTGAAACCGCCGTACTCGGCGTCCACATTGCTCGAGAGGATGCGGAACTCGGCGATCGAGTCGAGATTGGGAATGATGCCTGCCTGCTGGCCGATGGTCTCCTGTACGCTGACGCCGTTGAGGAAGTAGGCGTTGTCGGATTCACGCTGGCCGTGAATCGAAAACTGGCCGGTATTGGCCTCTCCCCCGGCCGGCACGGTACCGAAGCCGCCTCCGGAGCTGCTGTTTGTGGCTCCACTGGTCGTCACCGGCGTTACTCCGGCCTGCACTGCGAGTAGATCCGTATAACTGCGACCATTCAGCGGAACCGATTCGACCTGCTTGCTCTCGATTGTCTGTCCGATTTGGGTATCGGAGGTCTGCACTTCCGCGGTGTTCGTCGTGACGGTCACCGTCTGGCTCGTCTCTGCAAGCTGCAGCACGACGTCTACGTTGAGCGATGTCTTTACATCGACGTTGAGATTTTGGGTCTGCTTGTATGGAGTGAACCCTGTCGCTGTCACATCGAGTTCATACTGACCAACGGGAACCACGGGGAAATTAAATTCTCCGCTCGCATCCGTCACGGCGCTCTGGCGAACATCCGTTGCCGGATTCAGAAGGATTACCTGGCTGCCCGGAATTACGGCGCCGCTGGGGTCCTTTACCGATCCGCTGATTCTGCCGCCGGTCTGGGCGCCGGCAGACAAGGCAACCATCATTGCGACAAATACAAAGCCCCACAACCTGCGGTAGCGGCCGGAGTAGACGCGCCGCGCTGGTACATATCCATCTTCGGCGCGCAACAGGCTCTGGGCGCCGTCGTTCGAGGTTCTTGCTGACCGCCTGCTGTGCTTTGGCTGTGGGAACACATGAATGCCGTGCAGGATCTCACGCAGTTTGCTGAAGACGCTCACGATAAACCTCCTTCTCATGTCGACACACGTCGAGGGTTGGGGGCGAGACCTCGTAGCGGTTCGCCGCACTGGCTGAGATCTGCCTGCTGAAAAGCAGCCTTCAACAGGCTCGTGATGTTACGGAACCCCGGGTAGCAGGCCGCGACAGCCTGTGCTGGCCGGGCTCGCGGGCCAGCAGGAGACGTGAGGCAGAAGACGAACTGGCCTCGCTGGTATTGAGTTCTCTCCGACGAAAAGAGTCGCTTCTACTTCAAAAGTCTTTGTCGGCGGCCCGTGCCACAGCAACGGGAGAGCGCTCCAGCGCTGTGGGGCGGGTCTTGTAACAAAAGTCGCGAGATCACTGAGTTAATACCTCGTACTATATCCCCCCTCCGTATAGTTAACATATCCCCCTACGGTATGCAAGAGCTCGCAATTGTTAACGGATATTCATGAGGTCGTCGTAAATCGGCGATCGGTCGTGCTCCGCTAATGCACGCGGGCGGATCGGGCGGCATCTACGCTGATATGATCCGCAAACTCAAATCCGGGGAATATCGGCTGTACTCGCGCAAGAAGGATGCGTCTACGGGCAAGCGGCGGAATCTCGGGACATTTTCCAGCCTCGAGAAGGCGAAGCAGCACGAGCGCGAAGTCCAGTACTTCAAGAAGCACTGAAGAGCAGGGTTCAGGGAGCAGGGCTCAGGGAACAGTGGTGCTATTTCGCCGGCCATGGGGTGATCCCACTCAAGCCAACATCGGGCTTGAGTGGGGCACCCGGCCAGTGAACGATGGCGCTAAACGGCTGAGGAGTAATTAGACCCTCTCTATCCGTAGTAAAGAGTTGACCGATCAATTCATCGTATTCGCCGTCGATGAAACGAAGACGTTCAAAGCTTTCTCGCCCCAAAGTGATAACGAGCCTTGGCCTGATAAGTTCTAATTGCTCGTTAAGAAAGTGGCGGCACCGCTGCCACATCAGTTTGAAAGTTTGGGGTGAATTCGGAGGGGGTGAGCACTTGAGGAGCGACGTAAGGTAAACACCGTTGCGCGGGTTTGGCGCTGGACGCCCGATCGACACCAGCCAACCGTCAAGCCGCGTACCTGAAACTCCGGAAAACGCACGGCCGCTTGTCTGCTCGGTATTACCGGGGGCCTGACCGATAATGAAAATCTCATTCCCCTCTCCCCGGTCGAGCCCAGCTTGAGGCTTGTTCAAGGGATGGGCGAACGCACTGCAAACAGTACAGCCATCAATGGATTGGTGCAGCTCTCCGAGAGCGTTAGTCATCAATTTTCCGGAACAGAGCGTTAGCGAAATTGTACTTTGGCTTGTTGGGAGTCAGGGTTGTTGGGGCTAATGATTCATTTTGGGAAAGCGGGTGCTTCGACTCGGCACGCTATGCATGCTCCGCTCATGATGGCAGGTGTGGGGATTGCTTTCCCACCCTTTCGGCCAACAGTGGGCCGAAAGGATCGGGCACTCGCGCTCAGGGAATGATTAAGTGGGTCGCTGCCGCTTTCAGGATCGCGGCGGCTTCTTGAGATTTCTTCGGGGCGGCGGGTTTCTGCGCCTTTTTCAGCTCTTTCCGATTGCGCTTCATGTCGCGCCGAGATTGCTTCAGATTGTGCTTCTGCGCGGCGGCCCGAGCAGAGGCCTCGTCAGCCCGAGCAGCACCCGGAGACGAAAGAGAGAGACCAAGGCAGATAGCAAGAATGCAAGCTACAGTTCTCTTCATGGGCATTCCTGAAAAGTAATCTGGCAGGATGTTACTGCGGGTTACTCGTGACATCCATCCCCTGCTCGTGTGATTACCACCCCTTGTGTTTCAAGAAGAAGGTCCCTCCGCTGCGTGCGCCGACAGCGGCGCACTCCGGTCGGGATGACAGGTGGGGGGGAGCGCGTCGGGATGACAGGCCAAAGCAGGTCCTTCGACTCCGCGCCTGCGGCGCTTCGCTCAGGATGACAAGGTATGAGGATTGCGTCACAAAGGTAGTCGCCAGGATGCCGCGACCCGCCTTAGCTCCGCGAAGGCGGGGGCACCCGGCGTGGGTGGCCTTCCCCGCGATTCCTCCGATCCAAATCTGGTAAAAATAACAGGGCTCCCAAAAGCAGGGATTAGGGATTAGCGTTTAGGGATTAGAAAAGGCAAAGCTAAAACGGGATGCGAGCAAAGACAGCAGTGGTAGTCGGCGCCCAGTGGGGCGATGAGGGTAAGGGCAAGATTGTCGACGTTCTTTCAGAGCGGTTCGGCGTGGTTGCGCGGTATGCGGGCGGGCACAATGCCGGCCACACCGTCATCATCAAGGGGCAGAAGTTCATTCTGCAGCTGGTTCCGTGCGGGATTCTGCGGCCGGATTGCCAGGCGGTGATCGGTAACGGGGTGGTGCTCGATCCGATGGCGTTTCTGAAAGAGGTCGGCAAGCTGCGCGACCTGGGCGTGGCGGTCGACAGGCAGGTCTTCGTCTCGAACCGGGCGCAGGTGATTCTGCCGTATCACCGGATGATTGAGCTGGCGGCGGAGAGCGCTCCGGGGCGGCAGAAGATCGGGACGACGAGCCGCGGGATCGGTCCGGCGTATGAGGACAAGATGGCGCGGAACGGGCTGCGGGTGATCGACCTGCTGAATACGAACCTGCTAAAGACGCATATTCAGAACGCCTGCCATGAGAAGAATACGGTGGCGCAGGCGCTGTTCGGGACCGAGCCG
>JAFAKX010000150.1 GCA_019234945.1 Silvibacterium sp. | reverse complement strand
GTGTCGGCCAGGCAAGCGGCGAGAATCTCGTTGCGGATGCGGTTGCGGATCTGCTGGTCGCGGATGGGAAAGACCACTTCGCACCGTTCGAAGAGGTTGCGGGGCATCCAGTCGGCGCTTCCGGCGTAGATGTCTTCCTGGCCGCCGTTTTCGAAGTAGAAGATGCGGCTGTGTTCGAGAAAGCGTCCGACGATCGAATGGACGCGGATGTTCTCGCTCATGCCCTTTACACCGGGGCGGAGCGCGCACATGCCGCGGATGATCAGGTCGATGGGGACGCCTGCCTTCGATGCCGCATAAAGAGCCTCGATGACGCTGGGCTCGAGCATCGCATTCATTTTGGCGATGATGCGGGCCGGGCGTCGGGCGGCGGCATGCTCCGCTTCGCGCTGGATGAGGCGGATGACGTTCTGGGCGAGGGTAAGCGGAGCAACGAGCAGCGGTGCGTAGTCGTCGGACTCGGAGTGGGCGGTGAGGTAATTGAAGACGGCTCCCATGCTTGCGGTGATCTCGGGATCGGAGGTCAGCAGGCTGAGGTCCGTGTAGAAGCGTGCTGTGATGGGGTTGTAGTTGCCGGTGCCGAGATGTCCGTAGCGGCGCACAACGCCGTCGGGATCGCGGCGGACGACAAGGGCCAGCTTGCAATGCGTTTTGAGGCCGACGATGCCGTGAAAGACCTGGACGCCGGCGTCCTCGAGATCGCGCGCCCAGCGGATATTTGAGGCCTCGTCAAAGCGCGCCATCAGCTCGACAACGACGGTCACTTCCTTGCTCTGTGCCGCTTCGGTGAGCGCCTGGAACATGGGAGAATCGGCGCTGGTGCGGTAGAGGGTCTGCTTCATCGAGACGACGTTAGGGTCCTTCGCCGCGGCCTGAATGAAGCCGACTACTCCGTCGTAGGAGTCATACGGGTGATGCAAGAGGATGTCGCGATGGCGCAGCTCGTCGAAGAGGTCGGTCGATTTGCGGTTCAGGCGTAGTTCGCGAGGACTGAAGGGTGGGAACTTCAGGTCGGGACGCGGCGTGTCGCTGGCCAGGTTCCACAGTCGCGAGAGATTCACTGGGCCGTCTGTGCGGAAGACATGGGATTCTTCGAGCTCGAAGTTGAGGCGCAGGCGGTCCACGATCTCCGGGTCGGCAGATTTCTCGATCTCAAGGCGCACGGCGTCGCCCTTGCGCCGGTTGTGCAGCTCAGAGCGCACGGTTTCGAGGAGGGAGCGTGCTTCCTCTTCCTGGAAGTAGAGATTGCTGTTGCGGGTGACGCGAAAGGCGGCCTTGGAGAGGATCTCGTATCCGCGATACATGCCCGCCGCGTTTTGCTCGATGAGGTCGGGCAGAAAGATGTAGTCCTGCGTATCGCCGGTGGAGGGCAGGCTGACGAATCGCGGGAGCGCGCGGGGCACGGTGACGACTCCAAGCACGGGGCCGGCGGAGCCTTTCCGCTTGCGGCGCAGCAGCAGGGCGATGCAGAGGGCCTTGTTCAGCACGCGGGGAAACGGGTGCGCCGGATCGATGGTGATAGGCGTCAGCAGGGGATCGACTTCGCGCTGGTAGTACGTGGTGGCGGCTTTGCGAGCGGCGTCGTCCATCTCGTCCCAGCGCAGCACGCGGACGCCTGCAGCCCGAAGAGCGGGGAGAAGCTGCTGGTTCCAGCACTGGTATTGCTCGGCGACAAAGCCGTGCACGGTGGCGCTGATCACAGCCAAAGACTGCTCGAGCGTCGTGCCGTCCGGATTCAGCTCGGCATAGCCGTCTTCGATGCGCTGCAGGACTCCGGCCACGCGGATTTCGACAAACTCGTCAAGATTGCTGGCTGTAATGGCGAGGAACTTGACGCGCTCGAGCAGGGGATTCGATTCGTCCTGAGCTTCCTCGAGAACCCGGCGGTTGAAGCTCAGCCAGGATTCGTCCCTGCCAAAGAAGAGGCTTTGCGGCTGACGTTGAGTATTCGCCATGGCTTGCATGGTGGGTGGCCCCACTGCCAAAGTGTACATAAACTGCTATACATCACGGCAGCTCACCGGGGATGAAAGAATGGCAAAAAGATTCTTTCGACCTGCGCGGGGCGCCATTTCCCAAGAGCCGTCTGATACTGCGCCCAGGAAAGCTGCTCTGCCTAACGCACCCCACATTTCCAGAGATACAGGCACTTGATTGACCGCACCCGAACCTGCTCGGTGGTGGGGTCACAGATCGTCATGGGCTGCTCTGAAATCGTGACCGTATTCGATTCGTAGCGAATATGTGGATACGACTTATCCCGCTCCTGGCCGCAGGCCAGAGCCTTGTCCAGAGCAAACCGGTAAGTGAGATTGTAGAAGTCGTCAGGATGATCGCCTGGTTTGAGTTCAAATCTGGAACGGGTGGCGCTATCCACCGCCGCCTGCCTCAGCATTTGCGGCCCGCTCTGCACCTGGACTTTTGCTGGCGTCCCGTCTGGCAGCAGAGTAGTCTTCAGGTCGACTTCACCAAATACACGCGCTGCCATCGCAATGGGTGGATATACCGGCGGCTCGAGCTTGACTACCTGCAGAGAAGGCCCGGACGTAGTGCTCTGAGCCAGAGCCAGCAACAGGGCTGCTCGTCCCATCCCGCCAACGAGCTTCCAACTCATGCGGATCAGTATAGGACGGTTTTGGGGCCGGCTTGCAGATTCCTGGCAAATTTGTGACGCGGCGGAAATTGACCTTTAGCCCTGGCCGGCGATTTGACTTCAGCGGGCGGGTCGGTAAGGATGAATGGTAGGGGTATCGGAGGTTGATTCATGGGCATCGGCGACTGTAAAGGCGGCGTTGAGAAGGCGCAGGAGACCGCGGCGGAACTCTACCAACTCGCGGCGCTGATGCTGGGCGATGAGGGTGAGGCGGCGAGCCTTGTCGAATCCACGGTGGCAGACGTGGATGTGGATCCCTGCGAGGCGGAAGAAGCGGCGGTCGATACGGCGCGGCACCACCTGGTTGAAGCGGCAGTCGCGCGCATGAGCTTGGCCGATCCTGAGGCCTTTGTTGTGCCGGCCCAGGCGGGCAGCCCGGCAACCTGCATTGAAGACGACGATCTCGCAGCGGCAGGATTCTCGGCCGAGCAGATTGCCGGGTTGCTGAACGGCCCTGAGAACGGAAAGCAGCTTCGGGACTGGCTCGACCAGCTTCCGGCTGCCCAGCGCGCCATTTTTGTGCAGCGTGCGGTGCTCGGGTGGAACAACGATGCTACGGCTGCCTCACTTACCAACGGGTCCGGAGCGACGCGCATGTGGTCCTCGGCCCAGGTGGCCGACACGTTTCGGCAGGCCTTGTGCTCGCTTGCCAATTCGCTCGTGCATGCCGAGGCGCAAAGGGCCACCGCCTAGCGCTCGATCGCATTTACGGAATGGATCAGCCGGATTGCCCGCCGGCAGCCCTGATCGGGTGCGAACACCGTTCGCCGTTCTTTTTGAATACTTTCAGGTATTTAAGCATCAAAAACATCGTAATCTGGCCAAGTGATTGTCCCAGGCCAAGTTTTTCCTGAGGTGAAACTTTTCGTGTCCAGGGCTATTTCGAGCAGCCGCTGCGGTGGCGTGCGCTTATGGCAGCCCATTTTCTTGCTCGTGATTGCCGCAGGTGCCCCGACGGCGTATGCCTTCCAGTTCGCACAGCCCGGGAGTCAGGGCGTTGTGCAGCCGAACGCACCCATCCAGGTCACACAGCCGCAGATCAGCAGCGACACCTATAAGGGCAGCCAGGTCCAGGAGAAAGCAACGGCGGGTGTGCTCGACCTTTCCCTTGACGATGCCATTGCACGCGGCCTGAAGTACAACCTTGGACTTATACTGACCAGCCAGAGCACGCTGACCGCCCGGGGGTCGCAACTGCAGCAGTTACAGTATCTGTTGCCCACGGCGACCGGAAAGTTTACAGAGGCGGTAGAGCAGACCAACCTGCAAGCGCTGGGTCTGCGCGGCGGAGGCTTTCCGGCGATTATCGGTCCTTTCGGATACATGGATATCCGCGGCACCTTGAAGTGGTCGCTGCTGAATATCTCGTCGTTGCAGAATTACCTGGCCTCGAAGCATAACTTTACCAGTTCGCAGCTTTCGGTGACGGACGCGCGGGACATGGTCGTGCTGACAGCAGGGAACGCTTACCTGACCTGTATCGCCGACCAGGGCCTCATCGAAGCGGCGAAGGCGCAGGTCGACACATCGAAGGTGTCGCTGGATCAGGCGATCGCGAATCACCAGGCGGGGACTGCTCCACTGCTCGACGAACTGCGCGCGCGCGTAGACTACCAGACGCAGCAGCAGAATCTGATCAGCGTGACGAACCAGTATGAGAAGGACAAGATTGCTCTGGCGCGGGCCATCGGGCTTCCGCTGGAGCAGAAGTTCCGGTTGACGGACCAGGCTCCATTTGCGGCCCTCGACAACCTGAACGCCGATGCGGCGGTCAAGGAGGCCATTGCGAACCGGTACGATCTAAAGGCCATGCAGGAACAGGTGACCGCGGCGGAGCACTCCCGGAAGGCGGCCACTGCCGAGCGGTATCCGACCATTACGTTCGATGGCGATTACGGGGATATCGGCGTGAATCCGGGTAACTCGCACGGCACGGGAAATGCGACTGGCTCGATCGATTTCCCGGTTTACGAGGAAGCCAAGCTCAGGGGCGATGCGAAACAAGCGCAGTCGCAACTCGACCAGAAGCGGGCGCAACTGAGCGATCTCCAAGGACAGATCGGCGCCGATGTTCGCGACAGCATTCTCGACATCCAGTCGGCTGCCAAGCAGGTGGAGGTAGCGCGCAGTAATACCGAATTGGCGAAAGAGGCACTCAGCGAAGCGCAGCAGCGCTACAAAGCAGGGGTCTCGGACAATCTGGCTGTTTCGCAGGCGCTGCAATCAATGGCGCAGGCAGATAACCAATACGTCAGCAGCCTGTACCAGCACAACATTGCCAAGCTTTCATTGGCGCGGGCGCTGGGCGTTGCGGCGAACAGCTACAAGACATACGTGGGAGGAAAGTGACGGTGGCGGACGAAAAGCCCGTGCTAGAAGAAACAGCTCCGGATACGACCCCGGACGTACCGGCAAAACCAAAGTCCAGGCGAAGGTTCATCGTGATCGGCGTTGTAGCGCTGATTGTGGTGGGGGGGCTGCTCTTCTGGTGGCACTCGACATACTACGAAGATACGGATGACGCGCAGGTTAACGGTCACCTGATCCAGATCAGCTCGCGCATCGCCGGACAGGTGATCAAGGTCAACGTGGAGGAGAACGAGGCAGTCAAGAAAGGCGATGTGCTGGTTGAGATCGACCCTAAGGACTTCCAGGTGGCGGAACAGCAGGCTGAAGCCAATCTGCAGAGTTCCGAAGCGAATTATGAAGCTGCGAAGGTCAATGTTCCGGTAACCACGATTAATACCGGCAGCACCCTGTCATCCGCTGGAGCCGACGTGCATGGATCGAATGCGCAGATTGCGCAGTCCGAGAAACAGCTTGAAGCGGCCAGAGCCCGCGTCGTGCAGGCACAGGCAAATGCGACCAAGTCCGATGCCGATCTGCAACGCTATAAGCCGCTCGTCGAGAAGGACGTGATCTCAAAGCAGCAGTTCGATGCTGCGGTCGACGCAGCCGACGCGAACAAGGCCGCGCTGGCCGAGGCCCAGGCCAATGTTGTTGCAGCAGAGGACGCGGTGCGCGTAGCGCGCGACAACCTGGCCAGGTCACAGGCGGCGCTGCAGTTTGCACAGACGGCGCCGAAGCAGGTTGCGATCCAGAAGGCGCGGGCCGACCAGGCCGGGGCGCAGGTCGCGCAGGCGCAGGCACAACTCGATCAGGCGAAGCTGAACCTGAGCTACACGAAGATCATTGCGCCGGAAGACGGGATTGTCACGCGCAAGAGCGTGGAAATCAATCAGAACGTAAGCGTCGGCCAGAATATGATGACGCTGGTTTCGCTCGATGACATTTGGATTACGGCAAATTTTAAGGAGACCCAGCTGGAACACATGCGGGCGGGCCAGCCGGTGGTCATTTCGGTCGACGCCTATGGCGGCCGGAAATACGACGGTAAGGTAACGCAGATCGGCGGCGCAACGGGCTCGGTTTTAAGTCTCTTTCCGCCCGAGAATGCGACGGGCAACTATGTAAAAGTCGTTCAGAGGGTTCCAGTGAGGATCGATCTGGCAAAGCCGGAACAGAATTCCGATCACTTGCTGCGGCCGGGGCTTTCAGTCGAGCCGAAAGTGACAGTAAAACAATAGAGTTGCGGGAGGCACCGTCCCTCCTGAACCGCCGGCTGGATTGCCCGATCCGGCCGTTTTCCTTTGCGGCGAATCGTTTTTGGCCGCGCTTACATCTTTTTTATGTTCGGAGCAACGGGGGGCTTGCTATGCCGATCGCGATCGAGTTTTTCCTGCACTATGCGTACTGGATCCTGTTTCTCTGGGTAATGGTCGAGCAACTTGGCGCTCCCATACCCAGCGTCCCACTACTGCTGACCGCCGGCACGTTGACGGCCACGCACCAGTTGAGCCTTGCATATGTACTGATCTCAGTGGTTTTAGGCAGCCTGGTGAGCGACAGTGTGTGGTACTTGATGGGAAAGAAGTACGGCGGGACAGTCGTCAAGCTTCTTTGCCGCCTGTCCATGGAGCGGGCGAGTTGCGTACGGCGTACGGAAAATTACTTCACCAAGCACGGGGCTGGTGCGCTCGTTCTGGCGAAGTTCGTTCCTGGGCTGGGTTCGGTGGCGGCCCCGATCGCCGGTCAGACGGGCATGAAGTACCGCTTCTTTGCAGTATTCGACACGGCTGGGATTCTGCTATGGGCGGTGACGGCTACGCTATGCGGCAGATTCTTCGGCGACGTCCTGAAGAAGAATCCGAATGCGCTGGCATGGGTGGAGCACTCTGCGTTCTTCCTGTTTGTGGTGCTGCTGCTGGGTTTCTTTATCTGGAGATTCCTTCGCCAGCGTGCTTTTCTGCGCGAGATTCGAATGGCGCGGCTTGAACCCGACGAACTGAAGCAAATGCTCGACCGCGAACAGCCTCTTTACATTGTGGATCTGCGGCATCCGCTGGATTACCTTCCGGATCCGCGAACGCTGCCGGGCGCTGTTCTTCTTTCGCCGGACACGTTGGTGGAGCAGGCGGATGCGATTCCGAGGGACCGCGATGTTGTGCTTTTCTGCACATGTCCGAGCGAAGCGACTGCTGCCAAGATGGCCCTGACCATCCGCAAGCTAGGCGTCTACAGGGTGCGCCCGCTGCGCGGCGGGTATGACGAATGGAAGCGGCTCGGCTATCCTCTGGTGGAAATTCCGCCGCAGGCTGCAGCTGTAATTGAGGTCGGCTGAGACAGCCACGGCGTCTGCGGCACGAATCCCAGCGCAAATTCCGGGGTGGTGTGCTAACGTGCGGAGACGTGCAGAGGAGTGGATGAGTGGCCTGGACCGAGATCTATCATTGCGATGTTTGCGGCAAGGAAAAGAACGACGGAGTGGGTGACTGGTGGCTGGCGTGGAACGAGAAGATGTCTCCTACGACAGGGGACCTGGAGCAGGTTGGACTGAAGATCACGCGGTGGAACACGTTCCTCTCTCACGGCGTGGATGCACCTGTGTGGCGCGCGCTGGATGCTGTCCCGCGATTGAGGACTGCTGTCCTCGATTGGGGCTTCGGTGTATGCTCTCACGGCACATTAGTATTGAGGGTTGCGCTCTCGTCTGGAGCGCCGGGAGAGACCATTGGCATACGACGACCTGAGGCAGTGGATCAAGGCTCTGGAAAAAGCCGGCGAACTCAAGCGGGTTCGCGACGAAGTTGATCCGATTCTCGAGATCGCAGAGACCACCGACAGGGCATCGAAGGCCGGCAAGCGGGGCGGTATACCCGGAGGGCCAGCGCTGCTGTTTGAGAGAGTGAAGGGGTATCCCGGCTCAGCTGTCCTGATGAATCAGTTTGGGAGCGAGCGGCGCATGCGGATGGCGCTCGAAGTTGACTCGCTCGACGAAATCGCAGCCCGCATCCGCGGATTCATGGAGATCAAGTCGCCGGAGGGTTTCCTGGACAAGGTCAGGATGCTGCCCATGCTGGCCGAGGCCGGGAAGTTCTTTCCGAAGACGATCCCGGCGAAGGATGCGCCGTGCAAGCAGGTGATCCTGCGCGAGAATTTCAATCTGCTGGATTTCCCGATCCTCAAGTGCTGGCCGCTCGATGGAGGGCGGTTCATCACCCTGCCGTGTGTTGTGACGCGCGATCCGAAGACGGGCAAGCGCAACATGGGCATGTATCGCATGCAGGTCTATGACGAACGCACTACGGGCATGCACTGGCAGCGTCAAAAGAACGCCGCTGAACACCTTCGCGATCGGCTTCGGGCGGCCGCCGGGGCAAGTGCGGCGGACCGCGTCGGAGCAATGGCCGAGACGGCGGGAGGCACGACGAAGATCGCGCTCGGCAAGGTGAAGGACGACCGGATGGAGGTGGCGGTTGCGATCGGGACCGATCCGGCGACAACGTTTTCTGCGATTGTTCCGGCGCCACCGGAGGTTGAGGAGTTCGTCATTGCGGGATTTTTGCGCCAGAAGCCGGTTGAACTGGTGAAGTGCGAGACGGTGGAACTTGAAGTTCCGGCGCAGGCGGAGATTGTGCTCGAAGGTCATGTAAAGCTGGACGAGTTGCGCGTGGAGGGTCCGTTCGGCGATCACACCGGGTTCTACACGATGGAGGAGGAGTATCCGGTCTTTCACCTGACCTGCATCACGTACCGGAAGGACCCGATTTATTCGGCGACGATTGTGGGCAAGCCTCCCATGGAGGATGCGTGGATGGGCAAGGCTGTCGAGCGCATCTTTCTGCCGCTGATGCGGCTGACGCTGCCGGAGATCGTCGACGTGAACCTGCCAGTCGAGGGCGTATTTCACAACCTGATGATTGTGTCGATCCGCAAGAGCTACGCGGGGCAGGCGCGCAAGGTGATGAACGGCATTTGGGCAATGGGCCAGGCGATGTTCACGAAATGCATCATCATCGTCGATGAGGACTGCGATGTGCAGGACATCGGCGAGGTGACGCTGCGGGTAACGAACAATATCGATCCTGAGCGCGACATCCAGTTCACGCTGGGCCCGGTGGACTCGCTCGATCATGCATCGCGGCTGCCGAATTACGGCAGCAAAATGGGTATTGATGCGACGCGCAAGTGGGCAGCGGAAGGATTTTCGCGGCCATGGCCGCCCATGATCGAAATGGACGGGGCGACGAAGGCGCGGGTGGATGAGATCTGGAAACGGCTGAGGATCGAGTGAGGGGATCCTCGGTGAAAGTTGAGCGCGTATACTGCTTGTATGTCCATCGTGCGTGACATCGCTGCTATCGGCAAAGGCATGAGCATCACCTTCCGCGAGATATTCCAGCCCACGGAGGTCGAAAATTATCCTGACGGGCCGGGGCCGACGCGGGGCGCGGTGTTGCAGGAGCGTTTTCGCGGCGCGCATGTGCTGCAGCGCGATGAGAATGGGCTCGAAAAGTGCGTTGCCTGCTTCCTATGCGCGGCGGCGTGCCCGTCGAACTGTATTTACATCGAAGCGGCAGAGAATACGGCAGAGCAGCGCATCTCAAGCGCCGAGCGCTACGCCAAGGTTTATAACATCGACTACAACCGTTGCATCTTTTGTGGATACTGTGTCGAGGCCTGCCCGACGGACGCCATCACTCACGGTCATGGATTCGAACTTGCGAGCCTGAACGCGACCACGCTGGTAATGCGCAAGGAAGACATGCTGGTTCCGCACACTGGCATTCCGGGACAACTGGCGGCGCACTCCGATTCCGTGAAATAGCTTCGCTTATTCCGCCCGCGACGGCGGGTGTTCCTGAGCATCAGTACAAGAGAGGTGCTTATGAAGAGGGTTCGCCTGCTCACGGGTGTTTGCGCCCTGCTTTTGTCTTCTGCATCGGTTTGTGCCCAGACGGTGACAGAGGGCGCGTCGCGCTACGTTGCCCCGCAACAGATCACGTCGAACGGACAGACGCCGAGTATGAAGGTTCAGCTGCTTAGCGACCAGGCCGGACTTAAGGAGTACGTCGTGATCTTCAGCACGGGCGATGAAGCATTCGCGGGATTGAAGGAGTTTGCCCAGAAATACCAGGTGACGAGCGCGCACTTTACAGCGATCGGAGCAATCAGCGGCGCGACACTGGCGTGGTTCGATCCGAGCCGCAAGATGTATAAGCTGATGCCGTTCAGCGGACAGATGGAAGTTGCGTCGATGGTTGGAGACATCGCGCTCTATCAGGGCAAGCCCGCCCTTCACACGCACGCGGTCCTGGGGTTTCCGGACGGGACGGCGCGGGCCGGGCATGTTGTCGATATGACGGTGCGGCCTACGCTGGAGGTATTCGTGACGGTCGACCCCAAGAGCATGCAGAGGCAGTTCGATCCAGAGACAGACCTTATCTTGATTACTCCGACGGCAGGTCAATAATCCCGATCCGCGCTCCAAATGTTACGTTGCGTGCGCGAAAGGCGCACTTCCCTGACCGTGCCGAGGCGGTGAAGTACGCTCAGCCTGCTCCCCGTGACGTGAAGTTGCAGAGTGTTGCGGCGAGTGCGTTCAGTGCTGTTCCGCTGGAAGTGGAGGGACTGACTGAGGGCTTTCATCTCGAGCCGGAGCAAAGCACAAATGCGCTGATCGTGCATCATCCGCAGGCAAAGTATTTCGTAGTTTAGGCTGCAGGCGAGCCGGTTTCAGTTCGGCGGGGGAGCCAGACGCCAATCATCTGTGATAATCTCGGCGCTCAAATGGGCCCACATTCACATACGATTCTCCATGTTTGTGGCCGCGAGCAGATTCGCGGTCTTCGCGACGAGATTTTTCGGAAGAATGGCTATGATGTCGAATCCACCGTGTCGGTTGACGAAGGCCTGAAGCTCGCGATTGCGAAGAAATACTCACTGGTGGTCATCGACGTTGAAGGCGACGGACGGATTCCAGCAGCGGAGAAGCTGTGCACGGAAATCAAACATCATCGGCCTGATCAGGACGTGGTTTTCATCTGCAATTACAGGGTTTCCATCCACAGTGAATGCCCCAACGAGGTCGTCCGCGCCGAGTTCAATCCGCAGGCGATGCTCGATGGCGTGAAAGCAGTACTGGACGGCGGATCGGCCGATTCGTCGAACTAATTTTTCCCGACAAACTGCATGGTGTAGGCCGTCGAGGGATCGAAGGGGTGCTCGATCAGCTTGAGGTCGACGAGTTGCTGGTACATCTGTGACCAGCGGGCCGGGTCGAAGGCTCCGGTTTTCGAGGGGTCGTTGCTGTCCTGGTATACAAAGTGGCCGTCTTTGAGGGCCTGGCAGGTGAACTGCATCTGTTCGAGACTCATTGCGGGGTTCAGCTTCAGCAGGTAGGCGTTCACTTCTCGCGGATCGGCGATGTAGTCGCGCCATCCGTGCAACGATGCGCGCACGAACTTTGCAACGATATCCGGACGCTGCGAAAGGTACTCGCGCGTGGTGAAGAACACGCGGTAAGGCGCGTAGCCGGTGTCACTGATGAGCAGCGTACGAACCTGCGTGCCGGCCTTGCGCGCGAAGAAAGGCTCGGAAGTGACGAAGATCTGCTGGATGTAGTTTGGGTCCTGAAGGAAGTTGGCAATCGAGTAGGTGGCGGGTGTCTCGCGAACATTCTTCAGCTTGTAGCGGGCGACTAGGTATTCGAACCAGGTTGATCCGGGTTTGACGGCGACGGTGTGCCCCTTTAGGTCGGAGAAGTTGTGCACGGGAGAATCTGCGTGCACCATGATGGCCTGCGGATCGCTCTGCAGCGTTGCTGCGACCGCGACGAGCGATTGTCCACGTGAGTCGGCTTCGAGGACGCGGTCTGATGAACCCATGGCGAACTGAGCAGCCCCCGTCGATACCTGCTGCTCGGCGATGACGTATGGGCCGCCGGGGACGATGGTGACGTCGAGGCCCTCCTGCCGGTAGTAGCCCTTGAGCTGCGCTTCGTAGAATCCGCCGTGTTCGGGTTGCGGGTACCAGTCGGTCTGGAAAGCTACCTGCGTGAGCCCAGGGTCGCGCTTCGCGCTATGACAGCCGAGGAGAACGAGACACGACACCGCAAGCCCGAACAGGCTTTTCTGAGGGATCATGCCCGAGCTTAACAACCGGTCTACGCCCGAGCAAGACGGATTGTGCGATCAAGACGCGCTTTCGGTTGCGAGGATAACTCCGAGCCGGGTTGCGAACGCGAGCAGGCGGCTGTCATCGCCGTGCGCAGCAAGCAACTGCAGGCCGGGGTGACCGGGCAGCACGACAGCCGGCAGGCCTGCGAGGCTCGCAGGCGTTGTAAAGTGCAGAATTCGCGGGCGCTGCGCGGATTGGTCCTCCCCAGCGACAAGCCGCTGCATCGGGACTGCGGGGAGCAGAAGGAAGTCGGCCTGCGCGAAGAGGGCTTCAGTTTGGCGAGCGAGAGACTGGTGGCGGGATTTCCATTCGATGATTTCTGCCGGCTTCAGGGATGCGCCCCAGCGAAGTCTGTCGGCAATGACCGGTTCGAATTCGTCGAAGAAGCCAGCGTGCAGGCGGGCCGCTTCCACTGCTTGCAGTGGCGCATAGATCGAGAAGGCGTCGGCCCACAAGTCCGGCTGAATCTCGTTGATGTCAGTACCTGCGCGTTTGATCAGCTCCTTCCAGGCGGCCATTGACGCGAGAACCGGGGCGTCGCAATCGTTCAGCATTCTGCCGGAGAGAACGGCTACGCGTAGCTGCGTGGCTTTGTCGTGGACTGCATCGCGCAGGTGGAACAACGCGCGCGCGAGGCGCCGCAGGTCGCGGAGATCGCGGCAGAGCCAGCCGATCGTATCAAAAGACTGGGCCAGGTGGGTGCCGCCGCGCCAGTCTCCCATGCCGAGTGAGGCGCGATAGCCGGCGAGTCCGCAGAGCGCGGCGGGCGCGCGGATCGAGCCACCGGTGTCGGTTCCGATAGCGGCAATGGCGGAACCTTCCTGCACGGCCGCAGCGGAGCCGCTGGAAGATCCCCCAGTGAGGCTCGTTGAATCTTCGGGCTGAAGGCAGTCGCCGTAGTCTCGGTTCTCGCCGGTGATGCCGTAGGCAAGCATCTGCATGTGGGTCTTGCCGGTGATGATGGCTCCGGCGGCCTTGAGCTGCGCGGCCACCCATGAATCTTCGCTGGCCGGGACGTTGTGGCGGGCGTAGAAACGGGAGCCGGCAGTAGTGACGAATCCTTCGAGATCGAAGCAGTCCTTGAGTGCGATGGGCAGGCCGTACAACGGCTTGTCTGTATCGCCCTGTTTCCCTGCAAGCCGGCCTGCCTGATCTCGCGTCCAGGTTTCGTCCACGGTGAGATACGAATTGCGGCTGTCGTTGCCGTTAATGCGCGCAAGGGCGTGATCGGCCACACGCTCGGGATCGGAGGCCGCGTCGGGCATGAGCGCTTCAATCGGAGAGGGCTCAATTTCCATGCGCCGATTTTACTGAGTGCGACGGCGGAAACAGTGGCTCAATCGGGGGCGTTCCGTGCTAAATTTCGTCAATGGGAGCGCTTTCTAAGCCGGGACGTGATCGGGACGAGGCGATCATGACCGAGCTTGTTCGCTACACCGCGCGCAGTTTTCGCACCCCACAGCCCGTGCCGTTCGGTGCGGCTATCGTCGACACAGAATCCGGCGAGTTGCTGTATCGCGCGCGCAACGCAGTAATGCGCGAGAACGATCCCAGCTCTCATGCAGAGCTGCGCACAGTGCGACTGGCGTCGAAGAAGCTGGGCAAGCCATCGCTCAAGGGATATACGCTTTACTCCACATGCGAGCCGTGTGCGATGTGCATGGCCAATGCTCTGTGGGCAGACCTCGACCGCGTCGTATACGGCGCGACGATCGAAGACGCCAACCGCCACTGCAACCAGATCCAGATTCCGGCAGGCGAGATTGTCAGGCGCAGCGACATGGAGTGCGTGGTCGAGGGCGAGGTGCTGCGGGATCTCTGCTACAAGCTCTTCACCGATCCGCGCATGCTAAATGCCTTTATCCTATGGGGCACACGCAGGGCGACGAATGGAAAGCAAGACTGACGCACTCGCAAGAGAACTCTCCAGGCTGCTGGCAGATCCGCGGCGGTGCCTCACAGCGCCTGCGGTGGTGGAGCGGCTCTCAAAGGACTTCTACTGGTACTCACCGGTGCTCAAAAAGCGGCTCGAAGACAAGCAGGCAGATATGGTCGTGCAGCCCGTCGATGTGGAGGAGATTCGCCGAATCCTGCGGTTCTGTTTTGCACACGGCATTCCAGTGACGCCGCGCGGAGCCGGCACGGGCAATTATGGGCAGGCAATCCCGCTGAGCGGCGGAGTGGTGCTGGATTTATCACTGATGGATCGCATCGAGGCGGTCACGCCGGATGGCGTTGCAATCTGCGAGCCTGGCGTTCGGCTGGGCGTGCTTGAAACGCAGGCACGCACGGTCGGGTGGGAGCTGCGGTGTTACCCGAGCACGATTGTGAAGGCTTCGGTTGGTGGCTTCTTGGGCGGAGGGTCCGGCGGCGTCGGTTCGGTGCTCAACGGCAACCTGCGCGACTACGACACGGTGCGGGCGCTGGAAGTTGTGACCATGGAGGAAGAGCCGCAGGTGCACTTCCTTGAAGGGCAGGCGGTACACGACATTCTGCACGCGTGGGGAACGAACGGAGTCATTACGAAGATCTGGCTTGCGCTGGCTCCGAAGGTGGATTGGGCGCAGTGCGCGTTGGCCTTCGATACCTTCGACGCAGCGTATGGCTTCAGCGAGCGGATCGCAAATGCGCCGGAGTGGACGAAGCGGCTGGTGACGACGTTCGAGTGGCCAATTCCGTCGTACTTCGGCCCGGTGAGGAAGATTGCGCCAGAGGGAAAGCACCTGATCTTCTTCTTGATTGCGCAGGAGCAACTGAATGCCTTTGAACGCGAGGCGCGAGGAGCGGGCGGGGTTGTTACGTACTCCGGGCATTACGAGGGCCTGAATACCAGGCCACTGCTCACGGATTACACATGGAACCACACGACGTTGTGGGCGATCAAGCACGACGAGGCATACACGTATCTGCAATGTGCTTTCGATCCGGACAGCGTGCGGGGGCAGATGCAGCAGCTCAAGGAGCGGTTCGGCGATGAGATTCTGTTCCACATGGAGTTTTGGAAGAATGCCGCCGGCCGCATGATTCCCGGTGCGATTCCGCTCGTGTATTTCACGACGGAGGAGCGGCTGAACGACATGATCGCGTTCTGCCGCGGCATCGGGGTGTTTGTGGCGAATCCCCACGTGAACAATGTGGAGGATGGAGGGCGCTATCGCGAGGACAACGTGCAGCTAGCCGCGAAGCGCCGCTACGATCCGAAGGGACTGCTCAATCCGGGGAAGATGTTGAGCTTTGAACCGCAGGTGGAAGAGGTAGCTCGCCGGTGAAGACCTGGATCCCCGACGCCCGCAATTTCGCCTACCTCAACTGGAAGCAGGTCGAAGCGTTGCCGAAGGACTCGACCCTGCTGGTGTTGCCCACAGCGGCCATCGAACAGCATGGGCATCATTTGCCGCTGGCGACGGATACACTGATCAACAATCTGCTCCTCGGCAAGGCACTGGAAAAGCTGAATGCAGATCTTCCCGTCTACGCGCTGCCACCTGTCTGCTACGGCAAAAGCAATGAGCATATCGGGTTTCCGGGAACATTATCGGTTTCGGCCTCGACCTTCATGGCGGTTGTGCGCGATATAGGCGCGAGCCTGGCGGCGGCGGGATTCAAAAAGGTTGTGCTCTACAACACACACGGGGGCAATTCGTCGCTGGTCGATGTGATGGCGAGAGATCTGCGCGCTGAGTTCGGCCTGCGCACGTTTGCGCTTTACGGTTCGGGAGGCATCAGCTTTGAAGGCCTGAGCGATCAGGAGAGAGCTTATGGTTTCCATGCTGGTGAGGTTGAAACTGCGCTTCTGTTGAGCGCAGTTCCTGAACTGGTCGATACGTCGGCTTATACGATCAACTACATCGCGCAGGTCGACAGGCCGGAACTGTTGCGTCCTGAAAATGCAGCGGCTACGTTTGCGTGGCTGACCCGCGATATTGCCGAGAGCGGAGTGATGGGCGATCCGCGGCCGGCCACGGCAGAGAACGGCGCGCGCTGGGTGGAGCAGGCCGCATCGCGCATAGCGGCAGCGCTTGAGGCCATGGTGCGCTACGAGAACCTTTATCGGCCATGACGCGCGCGGAGCTCATCGACTGCGGCAACAGCGTGCGGCTCGAGCGCGGAGTGGTGTGCGCGATGCCGGACGGCGTGCGTCTCGTGTCGGATCACTACTATCCGGCGGGGATGGGGCCGCATCCCACGCTGCTCATGCGGCAGCCGTACGGGCGCGACATCGCGTCGACGGTGGTCTTTGCGCATCCGGTGTGGTTTGCGCGGCACGGCTACAACGTGGTGATTCAGGACGTGCGCGGGCGCGGCGATTCTGAGGGTGAGTTCTATCCGTTCCGGCATGAGCGGTCGGATGGAGCGGCGACGGTTGAGTGGCTGCGGATGCGGCCCGAGTGCGATGGCCGCATCGGAATGTACGGGTTTTCCTACCAGGGAGCCACGCAGTTTCTGGCCGCGGCAGCGCAGCCGGAAGGGCTGATCGCGATTGCGCCGGGTATGGCGACTTGCGATTTGTATCATGGCTGGTTCTATCACAACGGAGCGTTGCGGCTCGCATCGAGCCTAGGCTGGGGTTTGCAGATACTCAAAGCGGATGCGAGGCGGCTGAAGCTCCGCGAGGCGAGTGACCGCCTGGAGCAGGCCTGGGCTGATTTGCGGAATCAATTCAGCGTGCTGCCGTTCAGGGCGCATCCGGCGCTGCAGAGCGAAGGGTTGCCTTCGTATGTTTTGGACTGGTTCGATCACGATCAGCCGGGCGAGTACTGGGAAGAACTGGATGTGAGCGCTTGTATTGAAAAGATCGATGTACCGGCGCTGCACATTTCAGGATGGTTCGATCTATTTGCTAAAGGCACTATCGAAAGCTTCCGGGCGCTTTGTGAGAAGGCCGGCAGCGCGGAGGCGCGTGAGCAACAGTATCTGATCGCGGGACCGTGGGCCCATATTCCGTGGGGCGATCAGATCGGCGAAGTAAACTTCGGCTCGACGGCGCTGCTCGATATGGATGCGATTCTTCTGCGCTGGTTCAACCACTGGCTGAAGGGCTCGGGTGAATTTGCTGGCGAGCCGCGCATCCGGCATTTCTCGCTTTTTGAAAATCGCTGGCGCGAAGCGGCGAAATGGCCGGACGGAGCGGAGACAGCGTTTTATCTGCGCAGCCTGGGACGGGCCAATTCGCGGAAGGGCGATGGAGCACTCAGTGCCACGCCACCTACATCTGACGAGCCTTGCGATGTCTTTGTTTACGATCCGGAGGTCCCGGTCCCTGCGCCCGGCGGCAGCGGCGCGCTGAGCGGCTGCTTCAACCAGGCGGGCGTTGAGATGGGGAACAACGTTCTGGTCTACACGACGGAGCCCTTGCGTAGTGCGATCGGTGTCTTCGGATCGCCACAGGTCAGGCTCTATTGCTCGGCGTCGGCGGCGACCACGGATTTCACGGCGAAGCTGGTGCGCGTGAGGCCCGACGAGCGGGCGGACTTCGTTTGTATCGGGATTGCGCGGTCGGATTTTCTCTTCCGAGACGGCTTTACTCCGGACGCGGTGCACCGTTGGGAGTTCGAACTGGAGCCAACGTCGTGCCGGTTTGATTCGGGCGATTGCATTCGCCTCGAGATCGCGAGCAGTGCGTTCCCCCTGTACGACCGCAATCCGGGCAGCGACGTCGCTTCGTGCAGAGCGACGTCGTGGGACTGGAAACGATCCACGCAGCTCGTCTATCACGACGCGGCGCGGCCCTCTGCGTTGTACCTGCCGGTACGGAGCGACGAGGCATGAGTGCTCAGGCACGGCCCGCACATGGTTTCACTGTTCCCCAGATTGAGTTCGCGGGCGTATCGAAGAAATATGACAGGCTCATACTCGACGACCTGAATCTCAGCGTTGCAAAAAGCGAGTTTTTGAGCATTCTGGGGCCGTCAGGCTGCGGGAAGTCGACGGTGCTCAAGCTGATTTCGGGGCTTACGCCGGCGAGCTCGGGGAGGATTCTCGTCGACGGCATGACTCCGAAGAACGCGCGCGAGACTATGTCGTTCATCTTCCAGGATCCAACGCTGCTACCGTGGCGCACGGTGCGGGCGAACGCCGGGCTGGGGCTGGAGCTGGAGCGCGTTCCCAAGGAAAAGCGCGATGCCCAGGTAGACGCGCTCCTGGAGCTGGTCGGGCTGTCGCACGCGGGTAAGGCGTATCCGCGGCAGCTTTCGGGCGGCATGAAGATGCGTCTTTCGATTGCGCGGGCACTCGCGACAGATCCGCGGCTGCTGCTGATGGACGAGCCGTTTGCAGCGCTCGATGAGATGACACGTGACCGCATGAACGAGGAATTACTGCGACTGCGCGACGAACAGAAGTGGACCGTCGTATTTGTAACTCACTCTGTTGCAGAGGCGGTTTTTCTGTCGACACGGATTGTCGTACTGTCGGCGAATCCGGGGCGGGTTCATGCAGATATGCCTGTCCCGCTGCCGATCCCACGCACGGCCGAGCTGCGAATGACACCGGAGTTCGAGCAGTGTGTGACCACGGTGTCGCGCACGCTGTGGGAGGCGCGTTCGGCGTGAGGCACCGGCTGCTCGTTCTGGTTAATTCGCTGGCGATCTTCGCGGCGCTTCTGTTGCTGTGGCAGGTGGTGATCTGGGCGGGGCACATCCCGTCGTTCATGCTGCCGTCGCCATGGCGTGTGGCGCAGGTCATCGACGAGCGCTTCCCGGCACTGGCGCAGTCGTTCATCATCACGGCGGCGAGCGCGAGCGCAGGCTTGGTTGCAAGCATCCTTGCAGGAGTGGCTGTCGCGCTGGTGTTCGCGCAGTCGAGTTGGATGCGGCGATTGCTCTATCCGTACACGCTGCTGCTGCAGACGGTTCCGATCGTTGCGATCACGCCGCTGATCATCCTGTGGGTGGGGCCGGGCGCTGGCGCGGTGACGCTCATTACGTTCATCATTTGTCTCGCGCCGATCATCGCCAATACCACGCAGGGCCTGATCAGCGTGGACGAAAACTTCATTCACTTGTTCCTGATGCACAACGCCACACGCGGGCAGGTGCTTTTCAAGCTGCGGCTGCGCAATGCGATCCCATCGCTGTTTGTGGGAATTCGCATTTCGGCGGGGATAGCCGTGATTGGGGCGATTACGGGCGAACTATTTGCCGGGTCGAGCAGCGTGGGCCGGGGCGGATTGGGTTATTCGATTATCTACGCGTCGCAGCAATTGCAGACCGACTACCTGTTTGCGCTGATCGTTGCCTCAGCGGTACTTGGCTTTGTGTTCTATTTCATTGTGTACTTCCTGGAATGGTATTTTCTGCACAACTGGCATGAGTCGGCGCGCACTCCCGAAGTGGAATAAGCTAAACCATGCTTCGTCTTGAGACTGACACCGGATACTGGCTGGTGACGCACGTCGATCATGCGCATCTTGCGGGGGAATTTGCGGCCAGGTGGGGCAATGAGAGATTTCACGCGCCGGAACCACGGGCACACGTGCTCAAGGGAATCTCCCAGCACGATGACGGCTGGCGGGAGCGCGATCGCGAGCCGCAGATCACACGGCTCGGAAAGCCCAGCGCGTTTTCGGTCGAACTGGTGGGCAAGTATTCGGCGTTTGAAGAGATCGATCTTGCCGACTACCTTGCGGTTCGTGAGCGCGCTGTGCGGCTGATTGCCGAGGAAGATCCTTACGCGGCGATCCTGGTTTCGATGCACACCTACAATCTGCTTTCCGAGCGGACGGACCGGTCGACAATTGTGCCGGAGCAGCTTTCTCTGCTCGATGATTTCTTAGGCCGGCAAAGGGCGCTGCAGGAGAGCTTGCTTGGGCAGATCGCGATGGATCCCGCGCTCCTGCCCGAGCACAAGAGTGCAACGGCAATCCGGGACCATTTCCGACTGTTGCAGGCGTGCGACAATCTTTCGCTCCTTGCGTGTGTGGATTACCGGAAGCCTGCGACCCTGCTGCATCCGCTGGCGCAGAGCGATGGCGGTTATCAGTCGGTGGCGGTCGACTCAATTGGGGACCGCAGCTTCAGGCTCGATCCGTATCCGATGGTTGAGTCGCCGCTGAGATTCTCGCTGCCTGCGCGGCACGTAGAGGGTAAGACGTTCGCGAGCGCGGCGGAACTGGGCACGCGGTTTACGGCGGCTCCGGTGGCGCAGTTGGGAGTCAGCATTTCCGCCTAGCTGGATAGATCGACTTTCTACCCCAAAAAAGAAAGGGCAGCCGAGCGGGCTGCCCTGAGTTGTTGGTCGGGAGGAATCAGAAGGTCAGGCTCAAAGACATCTGAATCTGGCGAGGAGAGCCGATGGTGTGCTTTACGATGCCAAGGCCGGAGCCGGTCGGGCAGTTATAGAACGTGCCCGATGGGGGCGCAGGGTTTGCGCATTGGGCCGGCGTCGGAGCTACCTGCGTGTAGGCGCCCATCGTTGGAACGTTGTTGTAGCCAGCGTTTTGGGTGACCTCGTCCTGCGGTATGTCGAAACTCGAAGTATTGGTCACGTTGTAGACGTCGAAGGTGTACTTCAGGTTGTAGCGTTCCTTGATGGCCAGAGTCTTAATCACTGAGGCATCGGTGCGCTTCTGCGCAGGCTGGCGGAAGATATTGCGCTGGCCGTTCGTGAAGTCGGTCTCAAATGGATCGC
>JAFAKX010000249.1 GCA_019234945.1 Silvibacterium sp. | reverse complement strand
CGGACAGGGCCAGCCGCTCATCGGCCGCCTGCTGCTCGTCGACGCGCTCAATATGGGCTTCCGCGAGCTCAAGCTGCGCAAGAACCCCGACTGCCCCGTATGCGGAACCCACCCGACGGTCACGAAGCTGATCGACTATAACCAGTTCTGTGGCATTACTCCCGAACCAAAGGCAACTCAAGTGAACGGAACCTCAGTGCAAAACGGCATCCCGCAGATCACCGCGGTCGAGCTCAAGAAGCGCCTCGACAACAAGGACGACATTTTCGTCCTCGACGTGCGCGAGCCCCACGAATACCAGATCGCCAACCTCGGCGCAAAGCTCATCCCGTTAAACGATCTGCCTGCCCGCGCCGGCGAGCTCGATAAAGATCGCGAAATCGTCGTCCACTGCAAGACCGGAGGACGCAGCCAGAAGGCCTCCGAATTCCTCGCCCAGAACGGCTTCAAGAAGGTCTGGAACCTCGCCGGAGGCATCGCCGCCTGGTCGAACGACGTCGACCCGAAGGTGCCCAAGTACTAAAAATCAAACCACGCAACAGACCGCGGCGCGCTATTCGGTGCGCCGTTTTCTTTTGCCTGCCTGTGCAGCGCCGCCTTCACCAATGAACAATAGACAGCAAACACTACACCGGCAATGAGCGCGGCAAGATAGAAGGGCACACCAGCACTAGGATCAGAAAGATTCGCAAGATCGGCACGTCCACCATTCAGCACGAAAAATGTCAACAGCATAGCGAAAGCACCCAACATAGCCCCGACGAGCGCTGCTGTGATCCAGTAGAAATCAGCCACAAGCCCCGGACGTAGAAGAACCACAACTGGCAGTCCGACTATCGCCCACGCTGGCATCGAGTAAACCCAGACCACCAACGACCAGCCGAACGCTTGACCGACGTTGATACTCCACACCCCTTTGATCCCTGAGAACGCATCGAGGCGCTGCACCACGGCAATCAGCAAGAGCGCCATAAGGCTCACTGCATTCCCCGCCATCAGCCCGAGAAACGAATAGCCAATCTTCCGCTCCCACCCGATATTCATGATGCCTCTCCATACACCGCTTCCAGCAGCTCCCCCGCCAGCCGGTGCAGCGGTCTGAGCAGCGGAATCCCCGCAATCTTCAGCGTCAGCAGCAGCATCTTCAGCGTCTTGTCGAAGAGAATCTTCGTCCGCTGCTGCTCCGGTGAGCGGTCGTAGACCCAGAACAGGATCAGCCCCATCTGGTACATCCACAGCAGCCGCGGCAGATACGGAGCCACACTCGCCGGCAGCTTCACCTTTGAGTCCTTCACCGCGCGCTCGAAGAACGCGACATCGGCGTTGCGAATGTGCGCCGTCTCCGTGCTGAACGGCGACAGCGGATGCTCCGGATCCGTATGTGCCGTGAGCGCGGCTAATAACGTCCGGTTCGCCGCAAACTCCTCGAATTTCGCCGTGATGATCCCGCGCAGCCGCTCCTCGAGCCTGCGGCTGCTGCCGAGCGTCGCCTCGATCACCGGCGCCATGTCATTGGTCGACCGCTCGTAAAACGCCATCACGATAGCGTCCTTCGACTCGAAATAGTAGTAAGCCGCGCCCGTGGCGACGTTGGCCGCCGCCGCTATCTCTCGCATGGTTGCGCGCCCGAAGCCGCGTTCACGAAACGTGCTGAGTGCGGCTTCGAGAACACGCGTCCGCGTCTCCTCTGATTTGCTGCTCGCAGCCTTGCTTGCTGCCTGTCTTTTCATCGCGCCACTCCCGCGGTGATGTTGATCAGATAAAAGCCGACGACAAGCAGGCGATTCACCGAATCGGTCAGGCCCTCGTTGCCGTGAAAGGCATCCAGCAGAAAGATCCGGCCGCCGCGGTAAAGAGAGTGAGCCACCCAGATGGTAAGCGCGATGCTGATGACTAAATAACTCGAATAACAGGCGACAACGGCCATAATTCCTCCTTTGTTTACAGTTTTGAACACGTTCAAACGGAATCGTAGGCCGACTCCCTGGCCACGTCAAGAGAATTTTTGAACATGTTCACAAATAGTTGCGAGACGGCCTGCTTCCATCACGTCAAACCAACACCTGCACGAAGTGCGCCCCCGCGCCTATCCTTTTGCCGGACCATCCTTTCTATGCGTATACTCCCAGTGCACATAGCATTTTCGGAATTGGTGAATCCGGAACGCACAGACTTAGAGTCGACGCGACAAGCAGGAAGCGGCGACCTGGCGCGATGTCAGATAGGGCACAGCATTCCGAAAATGCCGTAAGGAAGGCTCGTGCTCATGGATCTCATATTTGTCCGGGTTGCCTTTTGCCTGGTCCTTTGCGTTGTGTGCTTTGTTCTCCGGCCCTTCGGACTGAACCCCTGGATCGCCGCCGCGCTCGGTGCTGTAGCGGCGTGTCTGGTCATTCTGTTCGAACGGCGGGTGCGCGCGCTCAGCCTGCGAAAGCTCTTCGGAGCCGTCATAGGCAGCGTCCTCGGAATCATCGGCGCATTCCTCGTCTCCCTCGTGCTCCGTAACAGCATGCCTCCCGGTCCGACGCAGGGCGCGCTTCAAGTCTTCGTCCTTCTGCTCATGGGCTACGTTGGCCTGGTCATTGGAACCTACAAGGGCGACCTGCTCAATCTCGCCGCTCTCGGCGATCTCTTCGCGCCCGAACGCGCGCCCGGCAAGCGCAACGTCAAGGTTCTGGACACCAGCGCCATCATCGACGGCCGCATCGCCGACATGGCTGACACCGGATTCCTCGAGGGCGTCCTTGTCGTCCCCGAATTCATCCTGCGCGAACTGCAGGTCATTGCCGACTCACAGGACGGATCCCGCCGCCAGCGCGGCCGCCGCGGCCTCGACGTCCTCCAGCGCATGCAGGCCAACACCCAACTGACGGTGCAGATCGTCAGTGACGATTACCCCAACATTCGCGAAGTCGACCTCAAGCTCATCGAACTGGCCAAGGTTCTCGAAGCCAAGATCCTTACCAACGATTTCAACCTCAATAAGGTCGCCCATCTGCACAATGTCCAGGTGCTCAACATCAACGACCTCGCCAATTCGCTCAAGCCCGTCGTCCTGCCCGGCGAAAAGATGCACGTCATGATCCTCAAGGAAGGCAAGGAGTACAACCAGGGAGTCGGTTATCTCGACGACGGAACCATGGTTGTCGTCGACCACGCTCGCCGCATGATCGGCCGCTCGGTCGAGATCTCCGTCACGTCTGTCCTTCAGACCGCGTCCGGCAAGATGATCTTCGGCAAGATAGAAGAGCCGCCCCGGCTCGAAGGCACCCGCGGGATCGAGCTGGCTCACTGAGCCGTGTAGGACCGAAACAGGACACTCTGCCCCAACTATTACCGAAGTCTTACATCGTCGAGCGCCGCTCTCCGCTAACGTTAAACAGGGAGCATCGTTCGTTGCCACCCGCGGTCGCTCTGCATATATACGATGGATACGCTGGCAGATATCGCACCCTCCTCCGAAGTTCTCTCGACCGAAACCCTTGAGGCCGACTCGCGCGCTCTCACCCAGAGCCGTTCCGCACGCGTTAACTGGAACTTCGCCTTCTGGCTCACGGCCTTCCACCTCGCCGCGTTCGCCGCGTTCTTCTGCTTCAGCTGGTCGGCCCTGGCGGTCTTTGCAGTCCTTTGGATCGTGGGTCAGAACGTCGGCATCGGCATGAGCTATCACCGTCTGCTCACGCATCGTGGATACACCACGCCCAAATGGCTTGAGTACCTCCTCGCCGTCTGCGGCACGCTAGCCCTTCAGGGCGGGCCCATCTACTGGGTTGCCGTTCACCGCCTCCATCACCAGCTCACCGACCGACCCGGCGACCCCCACTCGCCCCGCGACGGCAAATGGTGGTCGCATACCGGCTGGATCCTGCACGGCACCCTCCGTAACCGCAATGCGCTGCTCACCCGCTACGCGCCCGACCTCACCCGCGACTCCTTCTATGTGTGGCTCAGCCGTTATCACTGGGTCCCGGTCACCCTGGTCGGCATCGGCCTCTACTTCGCCGGCGGATGGCCCTGGGTCCTGTGGGGAATCTTCCTGCGCGTCACCCTGGGACTCCACGTCACGTGGCTGGTGAACTCGGCCACGCACATGTGGGGCTCGCGCCGCTTCGACACTCGCGACGACTCGCGCAACAACTGGTGGGTCGCCCTGCTCACCGGAGGCGAGGGCTGGCACAACAACCACCACGCGCACCCTGTCTCCGCGCGGCACGGCATGGCCTGGTACGAGGTCGACGTGAACTACCTCGGCATCCGTCTGCTCGGCCTGTTCGGACTCGCCCGTCGCATCAAGATTCAAAGCGTCAAGCCCGGCCCCGCGCGTATCCTCCACGGCTGAACGGCTTACACCTAACTAACCGGACACAACCCCACTTCGGGTGCCCCACGTCCCGAATCTCGGACGTGGGAGACTGGATCCAGCTTCCCCTCCGCAACTCCTTCAACCCAAGTACACTCATAGTTTGCTGGAGAAAACCCCATGCTCCCTCGAACTCTGTCTGCTCTCGTCCTGCTGTTTGCCCTCATCCCGGCTCTTCCGGCTCAGACCACTGCAACGGTAGCCCCCGAGAAAATCGACATCGACGCGCACGCTTCCTCCACGCCGCTGCCGCATTTCTGGGACCAGATGTTCGGCTCCGGCCGCGCCGTGCTCGCCATGCGCCAGAGCTATCGCGACGACATGCAGACCGTAAAGAAGATCACCGACTTCAAGTACGTCCGCTTCCATGCCATCTTTCACGACGAGCTTGGGGTCTACGACGAAGACCAGCAGGGCAACCCTGTCTTCAACTTCTCCTATATCGACCAGATCTACGACGGCCTGCTCGCCAACGGAGTCCGCCCCTTCGTCGAGATCAGCTTCATGCCGAAAAAGCTTGCCTCGCGCCTCGACTATCACGCCTTCTGGTACAAGCAGATCGTCTCTCCGCCCAGGGACTACGCGAAGTGGGACGCGCTCATCACCGCCTTCGCGCAGCATCTTGTCGAGCGTTACGGCATCGATGAAGTCTCGCAGTGGTACTTCGAGGTCTGGAACGAGCCCAACATCGACTTCTGGACCGGACGCCCCGCGCAGGAGACCTACTTCGAGCTCTACGACCACACCGCCCGCGCCCTCAAGGTGGTCAATCAGCGCATCCGCGTCGGAGGACCCGCCACCGCCCAGGCCGCCTGGGTCGACGCCATGATCGCCCACGCCACATCAAACAACGTCCCGCTCGACTTCGTCTCCACGCACGTCTACGGCAACGACACTGCGAAGGACGTCTTCGGCGACGACCGGCCCGTCCCTCCGCACCAGATGGTCTGCGCCGCCGTCTCCAAGGTCCACGACCAGATTAAGGCCTCGGGTCGCCCCGACATCCCGCTCATCTGGAGCGAGTTCAACGCCACCTACGCCAATGAGCAGCCCATTACCGACTCCACCTATGAGGCATCCTGGCTCGCCGACACCATCCGCCAGTGCGACGGCAAGGTGAACATCATGTCCTACTGGACCTTCTCCGACGTCTTTGAAGAACAGGGCGTCGTCAAGACGCCGTTCTACGGAGGCTATGGCATCATCGCCGAACGCGGCATACCGAAGCCAGCCTTCCGCGCCTTCGAAATATTGCACGATCTCGGCGACGAGCGTCTCGCCGAGCCCGGGAACGACGTTCTCGTCACTCGCCGCAAAGACGGCTCGCTGGTGATTGCCTTGTGGAATCTCGTCGAGCCCGAGGCCACTGGTCCGGGCAGGACCTTCACGCTGGACATCAGGAACGCGCACGGCTCTAACGCCACCATACGCCGCGTCGACGCCGCTCACGGAGACACCCTCACCGCCTGGAAGCAGATGGGCAGCCCGCGCTACCCCACAGAGGCCCAAATCACTGCCCTGAAGAAGGCCTCCGAAATCGGCCCGCCCGAAACGGCCTCGCTCCACGGCAATCAGCTCACCGTTACCGTTCCGCCCAAGGGGCTCGCAGTCGTCGAAATCCATTAAACGTTTGTCATCCCGCCCGAAGTGCGCTACTTTTCGCGCACGAAGCGGAGGGACCTGTTTTTTCCGTAACCTGAACTGGTGAACCAGCCCAGCCGCCACTACGACGCCCTCGTCCTTGGAGCAGGCGCCGCCGGTCTCATGTGCGCCATCGAGGCCGGCCGTCGTGGACGTCGCGTGGCCATCCTTGAGCGAGCCTCGCGCCCCGGCAAGAAGATCCTCATCTCCGGAGGCGGCCGCTGCAACTTCACCAACATCCACTGCCGGCCGGAGAATTTCCTCTCGGAGAATCCGCACTTCGCGAAATCAGCGCTCGCCCGTTACATGCCCGCCGACTTCCTCACTCTCGTCGAAAAGCGCAGCATTCCCTGGCATGAAAAGAAACTCGGCCAGCTTTTCTGCGACCGCGCTTCGAGCGACATCCTCAACATGCTGCTCGCCGAGGCCTCCGAAGCCGGAGTCACCCTTCTCTGCGACACCCACATCACTGAAGTTCGCCGCGACGACATCTTCCACGTCCATACAGCGAGCAGCGAATTTCGCGCGACTGTGCTTGTCGTCGCCACCGGAGGCCTTTCCATTCCGAAGATGGGCGCGACAGGCTTGGGCTACGACCTCGCCCGTCAGTTCGGCCTAAAAATCGTAGAGCCCCGCCCTGCTCTGGTGCCCTTCGTGCTTGCGCCCGCCGATCAGGAAAGGCTCTGCGATCTCTCCGGCGTCGCCACCCGCGTGCTCGCGTCCATCGGCCGCCGCAGCTTCGATGAGAGCATGCTCATCACGCATCGCGGGCTCAGCGGTCCGGCCATCCTGCAGATTTCGTCCTATTGGCGCGAAGGCACGGCGGTCACGCTGGATCTCGCCCCGGAGCAGCATCTTGGCTTGAACTCGTCTTCAGGCCGCCGCGATCTGCCCACACTTCGCTCTCACCTGCGCACCATATTCCCGCAACGTCTCGCCGACCGCCTGCTCGACCTCGATCCTCCCGCTGGCTTTACAAAACACGCCCTTGCAGCCTGGGAGCACCGCTGGCATCGCTGGCCCCTCACTCCCGAAACCACCGAGGGGTATGACAAGGCCGAGGT
>JAFAKX010000185.1 GCA_019234945.1 Silvibacterium sp. | reverse complement strand
CTGAGGACCAGGAATTCGCCGACGAAGCCGTTGAGGATGGGCAGGCCGGCCAGCGACAGGCCAGTAATGACATAGAAGGTGGCCATGTTGGGGAGCCGGGCGGCCAAGCCGCCGTACTGCTTCATCTCGTAGGTGCCGTATCGCTCGTGGAGGAAAGCGACGAGGATGAGGAACGAACTGCCTGAGAGGCCTTCATTGATGGTCTGATAAACCGCGCCGTCGAGGCCGGAAAGCGAGAAGCAGAAGATGCCGAGAGTAGCAAAGCTGAGCGCGCTCAGCATGGCGTAGGAGACGAGCCGTCTTACGTCAGTCTGAGCGAGAGCTACGCAGGCTCCGTAGAGGATCCCGATGACGGCGAGCGCGATCATGAGCGGAGAGAAGATGCGCGCCTGGACTGGGAAGAGCCCGAGGACGTAGCGAATGATCGAGTAGAGGCCGAGTTTGCCCGCTACGACCATGGCCATAGCCACCGGAGCCTCATAGATGGTATCGCTGAGCCAGCCGTGAAGCGGAAAGACCGGGACCTTGACCGCGAAGGCGACGAGAAATCCGAGCGCAACCCACCAGAGAGCCTGAGGCGAGAAGAGCGAGGCATTGGCAGTGAGGGCGCGCTGCATCTCGACGAAATCGAACGTACCGGTCTTCGAATAGAGCCACAGAATCGCGACGAGGAAGAGCCCCGACGGGATGAAGGTGTAGCTGAAGAACTTAAGCGCGGTCTTGGGGCCGCGCTCGGAGCCGAACATGGCGATCAGGATGGCCATGGGCACGAGCGAGAGCTCCCAGAAGCCATAATAGAGGAACATGTCGAGTGCGACGAAGACACCGATGAGCGCCGTTTGCTGGATTAAGAAGAGAAAATAGAACTCCTTCGTACGCCTTTCGATGGCGTTCCAGGAAGCAAGCACGCCGATGACCGAGAGAAATCCGGTCAGTACGACGAGCCACATCGAGAGGCCATCGACGCCGAGGTGGTAGCGGATAGCCGGGTGAGTGATCCAAGGGTAGTTCTCTTCAAACTGAAAGCCCTGCTGGCCGTACGTGAAATGAGTTGGCAAATGCAGGGTAAGGACGAAGGTCATGAGGGCGACGAGCAGCGTCCACCATTGGATGATGCGTCCCTTGCGCGGCAGCAGAGCTACGACCACTGCACCGGCGGTGGGTACGAAGGTCGTTAGCGTCAGAATGGAGTTGGTCAGCACGAATACGGTCCTTCAGTTTTTCTCATTGCGGCGGAAAGTGCGACGTGAATCCAAAGTAGACGGCGATGAGCAGGACGGCGGCACCGACAGCGAGCCAGCCTGCGTAGGAGCGGATGTTTCCCGACTGCACGCGCTGAACGATCGCGCCGAATCCTTGCGCGGTCATCCCAGCTGCGAAGCCAGCCCCGTCGATAACACCGCGGTCGAACAGGGCTTTCAGGATGTAGCGCGAGAAGAGCAGCAGCGGAGTGACGATGACTGCTCCGTAGATTTCGTCGACCCAGTACTTGTTGAGCAGCAGCGAATACAGGCCGCGGAACTGAGTTGCCAGCTTGCCGGGCAGTTCGGGCTTTACCTTGTACATGAAGTGCACGACGAGCAGGCCGAGCAGGCCAATCGCCACCGCCGCAGCAGACAGGCCCAGTTCGAGTCCCGAGCTTTCACCGGCAGCATGAGGCACCGAGCCGAGGACGGGCTCGAGGAAATGGCCGATCTCGTCGTGTCTGCCCATGGCTGCGGGTACGCCGATAAATCCGCCGATGACCGAAAGGATGGCGAGGATCACGAGCGGACCGAGCATCACCCACGGGCTTTCGTGGACTCCGTGCGTGTGCTCGGCTTCGACGACGAGCTTTGAATCCGACCGGGCGTGGACGGCTGCGCCTTGCTCAGCTAGTTCGTGAGTTTGAGCGCGACTCTCACCGAGAAAAGTGAGGTACCACAGCCGGAACATATAGAAGGATGTGAGTCCGGCGGTGACCCATCCGATAAACCACAGAATCTTGCCGCCATGTGGCCAGATGAAGGCCTGGTAGAGGATTTCGTCCTTGCTGAAGAAACCGGCGAAGGGCGGAAAACCACATATGGCGAAGACCGCCATCGTCATCGTCCAGAAGGTGATGGGAATCTTCTTGCGCAAGCCGCCCATGACGCGCATATCCTGCTCGCCGCCCAGGCTATGAATGACAGAGCCCGCTGCGAGGAACAGCAGCGCCTTGAAGAAGGCGTGCGTAACGAGATGGAAGATTCCGGCCGAGTAGGCGGCGACTCCGCAGCCAAGAAACATGTATCCGAGCTGCGAGACCGTCGAGTAGGCGAGGACTCGCTTGATGTCGGTCTGCACCAGGCCCATCGTCGCGGCGAAGAAGCACGTGATCGCGCCGATGAAGGCGACAGTGCTCAGTGCGAGCGGGGAACGTTCGAAGATGGGGTGAGTACGCGCAACCATGTAGACGCCCGCGGTGACCATGGTGGCTGCGTGGATGAGCGCGGAGACGGGAGTCGGACCCTCCATGGCATCAGGCAGCCAGACGTACAGAGGAATCTGTGCCGATTTTCCGGTTGCGCCGAGAACGAGGAAGAGGGCCACCGCGGTCAAGAAGCCGCCTTGCCATTCAGGGTGTTGTGCGACAGCCGAGAAGATGGCTCCGAAGCTGAGCGTTCCGAAGTGGGCAACGAGCAGGAAGAGCGCGATCAGGAAGCCAAAGTCGCCGATGCGGTTGACAACGAAGGCTTTCATGCCAGCCTTCACCGCTGAGTCCTTGAGGAAGTAGAAGCCGATCAGCAGGTACGACGCGAGACCCACGCCCTCCCAACCGACGAACATCAGCAGGAAGTTCTCAGAGAGCACCAGCGTCAGCATGAAGAACATGAAGAGATTGAGGTAGGCAAAGAATCTCCAGTAGCCCTCTTCACGTGCCATGTATCCGACGGAGTAGATGTGGATCAGGAAACCCACGCCGGTAACAATGAGCAGCATGACCATGCTGAGCTGGTCGAGCGCAAGGGTGAAGTTGGCGTTGAAGTTTCCTGTCCAGATCCAGGTTCCGTGATTCTCGAGATAGGGAAGGGTCAGCCCAGAGAACTGGAACCAGATTTTCACAACCTGCGCGAAGGGAATGATCGTGGCGATGAGCGCGATCGCCGAGACGAATGCTTTAGGCAGCTTGCGGCCGATGAGTCCGTTCACCAGGAATCCGGCGAAGGGAACGAGCGGTATCAGCCAGAGATTGAGTGAGCCGGTCATAGTTTCATTAGGTCGATGCGATCGACGTCGAGTGTTGCGCGGGTGCGGAAGATAGCGATGATGATGGCGAGTCCCACGGCGGCTTCGGCCGCTGCGACCACCATAACGAAGAAGACGAAAATCTGTCCGCTGACCTGGTGCCAGTGATGCGCGAAGGCAACGAAGGTCAGGTTGACAGCGTTGAGCATAAGCTCAATCGACATGAAGACGCTGATGATATTGCGTTTGATGAGAAACGCGCCGACTCCAATGGAAAAGAGGATAGCGGACAGGATCAGGTAGTAATAAATCGGCACCATGCTCAGTGCTCCTTTCGAGCGAGCACGACTGCTCCGAGGACGGCCACGAGGATGAGGACCGAGGTGACTTCGAACGGGAGCAGCAGGTCGCGAAAGAGGACCTTGCTGAGGTCGGTGGTGGTGACCAGGTAATTGCCCAGTCCGGCGTCGCCAAGAGGTGTTCGATACGACAGGAAGATGTAGACCAGCGTGGCGAAGAGCGCTGCGGCGCCGGGGATTCCGACGAGGTAAGCGGCTTTGCTACCGTGGGTCCGGTCTTCGCGCCCTGCGTTCAGCAGCATGATGACAAAGGTAAAGAGCACCATGATGGCGCCGGAATAGACGATGACCTGTGCGGCAGCGAGAAACTCGGCTCCGAGCAGAAGATAAAGCACCGCCAGAGAGCTCATGACAACAATGAGCGATAATGCAGCGTTAATCGGATGGCGCTGGAAGAGCAGGTTCAGAGCTCCCGCTACGCACAATCCGCCGAAGATGAAGAACAGAACTAAATGCATGTCTTCAGTTGCTCACGCAGCTACCGGAAGAGCGAACTGCTACAAAACCGGAAGCACGATTGTAAATCAAGTCAGTGGGCACGAAGGGCAAGCCAAAGGCTTGTCCCGACAATATTTAGAATCGCTACCGGCATCAGGAATCTCCAGCCGAATCTCATCAGCTGGTCGTAACGGAAGCGCGGGAGTGTGCCGCGCACCCAAACAAAGAGGAAGAGGAAGAAGAAGACCTTGACCACGAACCAGAAAATCGCCAACAACGACTGCAGAACGACTCCGCCGACCGGGGGGAAGAGGTTGCCGAATGGGCTACTCCATCCACCAAAAAAGAGCAGTGTGGCTATGCACCCGATAGTGATCATATGGGCATATTCGGCCATGAAGAACATGGCGAACTTCATCGAGCTGTACTCCGTGTGATAGCCGGCGACCAGTTCGGTTTCCGCCTCCGGCAGATCGAAGGGCGCGCGACCCGCTTCCGCGTAGGCAGCCGTGATGTAGACGAAGAAGGCGATGAATTGGAGACCGCCGAAGAAGTTCCAGGAAAGCAGACCCTGCGTGGATTGCACAGCGACGATGTCGCGCAAACGGAATGATTGCGAACGCAGCACGACGCCGACCAGCGACAGTCCGAGAGCGAGTTCATAGCTGATAACCTGAGAACTCGCGCGTATCGCGCCGAGCAGGGAATATTTGTTGTTGGACGACCATCCGGAAAGGGCGGTGCCGTAGACACCGATGGAGCCGATGGCGAGGAGGATCAGCAGGCCAATGTTGACGTCGGATATCTGAAACAGCTGCACGCCGTGCCAGGTGAAGTCGGGCCCGAAGGGGATCATCGAGATGGACATCAGCGCGCACGCCAGGGAAATGATCGGCGCGAGGATAAACAGCGGACGATAAACGCCTTCGGGATCTATTTCTTCCTTAAGGAAAAGCTTGGCGCCGTCCATCATCGGCTGCAGCAGGCCGAACGGGCCGACCCGGCTGGGCCCCCAGCGGTTCTGGATGCGGCCAACGAGCTTGCGCTCAAGAAGCACCGTGTAGGCCACGCACATCAGCAGGAGCACCGTGATGACGATGACCTTGAGCAGGCTCAGCAAGATGAAGATCCAGATATTTACTTCCACAACGGCCTTCCTGGGATACGTTCGTGCAGAGTTGCGTTTAATCCGCCGCTGTTTCCGCGGGCTTCATGAGTATAGTGTGCGATGCGACCACTTCTTCAAGCTTGGCGCTGTATCTGCCGAGAGTGCCGGACGTATATAGGACATCATTTGCAGGTAGAACCAGATCGCGCCGGCCGGTGACGGATTCGATTTGGACCAGCTCGGACTTCAGGTGCTCGTCGTTGCCGAGAAGCAGGTTGAGTCTCGGTACGTTGTAGGCCGGCAACAGGCGCTGGATCTCATCAAAGATGGCGAAGGGATCGAAGGGGCTGAGTTTCGGCTCGAGGTTATTCGCCACAAGCCACACAGCGTGACGATCGGCCTCGCCTGATTCGGCGCCGCGGGCTTGTCCGAAGTCGGCGCGGACGCCCTTGCCGAAAGGAACGAGCTTTTTCGGATCCGCACCCATCTTGTCGGCTACGCGGACGATAATTTCGAAGTCGGTGCGGACCCCGGCCTTGTCGGCTGCTTTCTTGACGAGCTGGAGGTCGCCGTAGGTGTTGGTAACAGTGCCCGCTTTCTCGTAGAGGTTCGCAGCAGGGAAGATCACGTCCGCGAGGGCGGCCGTTTCGGTGAGGAACATGTCCTGAACGACCAGGAAGACGTTCTTGAGGGCCGAAGGATCGATGCCATAGCGGGAAACCGGGTTTGAGCCGACCACGTAGAGTGCAGCCAGATCGCCCTGTCCTGCGGCGTCGAACATCTGAACGAGATCGAGTCCGGGCTCGGCGGGGAGCGCCCCGTATTCTTCGGCAAAGTGCGCTGAAGCGCTGACGGGGATGTAGCCCGGGAGAAGATCGGGCAGCAGACCCATGTCGGCTGCACCGCGCGAGTTGACGTAGTCACCGAGGCAGGCGAACTTCGTGTTCGGAAGCGAGAGTCCAAAGTCGACGAGCGCCTGTATGTCGCGACCGCGGAACTCGGAGGCGAAGACGATCAGCAACGATTCTTCCTTGCGGATCATGTCGCGGAACGTCGCAGTCGAGTCGTCGGCCTGGAAGGCGCCGTCGTTGCCGGCAAGGTATGAAATAAAGTTGACGTAGCCGTCCGAGGGCAGCGTTACTGCGCCACGGGCCTGGAGGCGGAGCTTGATGTCCTCGTGATTGGCGACGTACAGCCGCGCGCGGTTCAGGCGGATATTCGTGCGGATCTGCCAGGCGAGTCCGGGGTGCTGGTTCGTGGGGTCGTTGCCGATAAGCAGGATCGCCGGTGCGGTCGCGAAGTCGCGCAGGGAAGCTTCGCGTCCTGCGCGGCCCTTGAGGGCTGCGGCGAAGGCGGGGTAATCAGCGGTGCGGTGGTGGTCGATGTTGTTGGTGCCGAGCACCGTGCGGGCGAATTTCTGCAGCAGGTACGCCTCTTCGTTCGTAGTCCGGCTCGATCCGATGACGCCGATGGCCCTGCCGCCGCGGGCATCGAGAATTTCGCGCAGCTTCTTCGCAGCGAAATCGATGGCCTGCTCCCAGCTCACGGGAGCGAGCTTGCCATCGGGCTGGCGAACGAGAGGCTTGGTGATACGGCCGTCGTGATGCGCGAAGTCGAATGCGTAACGGCCCTTGATACATAAGAAGTCGCCGTTTATGCCGCTTTTGTCGCGGTTGTCTCCGCGGATGATTTCGACTCCGTCGTTGACGGGGCGGACGCCGAGCGTGGTCTTGCAGCCATCGGCGCAGTGTGTGCAGACGGTGCCGACGTGGTTCATCTCCCACGGGCGGGTCTTGTAGCGATAGGTGCCGGAAGTGAGCGCGCCGACCGGGCAGATGTCGATGCACATGCCGCATTCTTCGCAGTCGAGGTGGTCCTGCTGGTTGGGCGCAATGACGGCGCCGGCGCCGCGGTTCTCGACCGCGAGTGCCCAGACGTCCATACCGGCACCGCAGACGGCGACACAACGATAGCAGAGGATGCAGCGCGGGCGGTCGTAGAAGACGACCGGCGACCACTGTTGCTCGTCGCGGTGCTGCTTGATTTCGACATAGCGCGACTCAGGAGCTCCATAGGTGAAGGTCATGTCCTGCAGCTCGCACTCGCCACCAGCGTCGCACACAGGGCAGTCGAGGGGATGATTGCCCAGCAGTAACTCAACCGTGGCCTTGCGTGCCTGCCTGACCTCGTCAGTTTCGGTGTGGACGACCATGCCTTCAGTGACGACGGTGGTGCAGGCGGTCTGCAGTTTGGGCATCTTCTCGATGCGTACCACGCACATGCGGCACGCGGCCTGAACGGCAAGCTTGGGGTAATAACAGAAGGCCGGAACTTCGATGCCGGCTGCCTTACAGGCCTCGATGAGCAGGGTGCCGGCAGGAGCGGTGAGCTTTTTGCCGTCGACGGTGAAGGTTACGTCAGCCATTCGTGTCTCTTTTCCCCAGCGCCTAAGCCAGCACCGCTTCGTGTTCGAGCGAGTGCTTATAAGGACAGCCTTTGCCGTCCAGGTGATCTTCAAACTCTTTGCGGAACTTCTGTACGAATGCGATGGTCGGCATCGCAGCCGCATCGCCGAGCGGGCAAAAGGTGCGCCCCAGCATGTTTTCGGCGAGGTAGCGGATGTTGTCGATGTCCTTGTCCACTGCGCCGCCAGCATGCAGCCGGGTGAGCGATTTCTTCAGCCAGTCGGTGCCTTCGCGGCAGGGGATGCACCAGCCGCAGCTCTCGTGCTGGTAGAACTTCATGGTGCGCAGGGCGAATTCGACCATGCAGACGGTTTCGTCGAGAACGACAACACCTCCAGAGCCCAGCATTGATCCGGTTTTGCCTACCTGATCAAAGTCC
>JAFAKX010000142.1 GCA_019234945.1 Silvibacterium sp. | reverse complement strand
AGTCATGGCGGAAACTCAGAAGATCAAAATTCAGTACTTCCGGTCGATGATCCAGTCGCCGGTGAAGCACAAGCGGGTCGTCAAGGGCCTTGGCTTCACGCGGCTCAACCAGATTGTCGAGCGCGAGGACACGCCGTCGATCCGGGGTATGGTGAATACGATTCCGCACCTGGTGCGGATCGTGGACTAGCCGTCCAGGCACACGCGCCTCCGGCGCAAAAACAAAATGCGAGTCGGGTGAGCATAGACTCATCCGGCGTTAAGCGAGGAAATCATGGATTTATCGAAACTCAGGGCGCCTAAGAACGCCAATCGTGAGCGCAAGCGCGTTGGACGCGGTATGGGCTCCGGCCACGGCAAGACGTCAACCCGCGGCCACAAAGGACAGGGCTCCCGTTCCGGTTCGAGCCTGATGCGAGGCTTTGAAGGCGGCCAGATGCCGCTGCACCGCCGCCTTCCCAAGCGTGGATTCACCAATATTTTCCGCACCGAATACACCGTTCTGAACCTTGACCGGCTGGTTGCGCTGAACGAGAAGGAGCTGACGCTTGAAGCGTTCCAGGCCAAGGGCTATCTGAAGCGCCGCGGGGAACTGCTCAAGATCCTCGGCAACGGCGAGCTCACTACGGCGATCACAGTGCACGCGCACAAGTTCTCCAAGGCCGCGCAGGAGAAGATCGAAAAGGCCGGCGGCAAGGCAGTCCTGGTCGGCTAAAGTTTCGCGAATGCCTGGTTCCCCGATGGGAACCAGGCATTATGATTGGAAGCAGTACCCATGTTTGAGAAATTCGCGAATATCTTCCGCGTCCCCGACCTGCGCAAGCGTGTGCTGTTCACTATGGCCATGCTGGCTGTTTACCGGCTGGGCGGGCACATACCCACGCCGGGCGTGAATACCGCGGCGCTCGAGGCGTTCTTCAACTCGCAGAGTGGCTCCTCGCTCGGGCTGGTCGATATGTTCAGCGGAGGAAACCTGCGCCGTCTGACCGTCTTCGCCCTGGGCATCATGCCCTACATCACGGCATCGATCATTTTCCAGCTGTTGACGGTCGTTTATGAGCCGCTGGCGCGCCTTCAGAAAGAGGGTGAGCTGGGCCGGCGCAAGATCACGCAGTGGACCCGCTATCTCACCGTTGTTCTCGGCATCATCCAGTCGATGACCATTGCCATCGCATTGTCGCATGCGCAGGGCGGAATGGTGTTGAATCCCGGCCCGGGATTCATTCTGATGACCGTGCTTACGCTGACTTCGGGCACGGCTTTCATCATGTGGCTGGGTGAGCAGATCACCGACCGCGGCATCGGCAATGGAATGAGCCTGCTGATTTTCGCGGGCATTGTTGTCGGCCTGCCGCGCGCCATCGCTGAACTGGTCGATACTGCCCGCACCGAAAAGTTCGGAGCTTTCACAGTTCCGGCGCTGATTCTGCTTGTCGCGTGCATGGTGGCGGTCGTGGCGTTCATCGTCTTTGTCGAGCGCAGCGAGCGCCGCATCCCGGTGCAGTATGCGAAGCGCATCGTAGGACGGCGCCTTATGGGTGGGCAGTCCACGCACCTGCCGCTGAAGGTCAACTCCGGCGGCGTAATGCCGGTTATCTTTGCGGCGTCGGTGTTGTCGGCTCCGCTGCTCTTTTCGCAGGCCGCGATTGTTCGCAACAGTGCCGGTCTGACGCGAATCTTTGAAGCGCTGCGTCCGGGTGAGCCATGGTATGAGCTTATCTACATGGGCGCGATCGTCTTCTTCGCGTACTTCTATATTTCGATCGTTTTCCGGCCGGATGACATCGCCGACAACATGAGAAAGTACGGCGGGTTTATTCCCGGTATTCGCCCGGGGCGACGCACGTCGGACTTCATCAATGACATCCTGACTCGCATCACCCTGGTCGGCGCGCTCTACCTGATCATTATCTCGATCATTCCGCAGCTGCTAATCAGCGGTATTCACCTGAACCATCTGCCGCTCATCGGAGGCTTCTTCGAGCATCTGCCGCTCTGGGTAACGAACGGCCTCGGCTTCAACTTCTACTTCGGTGGAACCTCGCTGCTGATCGTGGTCGGTGTGGCCATGGATACGGTGAACCAGGTCGAGTCGCAGCTGATCATGCGCCATTATGAAGGCTTTTCGCCGCGCAGCGGGCGTATTCGTGGAAGGCGGGCCTGGTAAGTGGCGTTATCGGCAGTTGCCTCTACAAGTGGAACTCAGGAGGGCCTGAAGTTTACCCCAGGCCCTATTCTTTTGCTCGGACCGCCGGGCGTCGGGAAGGGAACGCAGGCCCAGGAACTGATGGCTGCCTGGAGCATTCCGCAGATCTCGACCGGAGACCTGCTCCGCTCGAACGTAAGCCGGGGCACGGCTTTGGGCAAGCAGGCCAAAGAGGTCATGGACAGGGGCGAGCTGGTCTCCGACGACCTGGTGAACCAGATGGTCGCGGAACGGCTCAAGGAGCCGGACACGGCGACTGGGTACATCCTGGATGGGTTTCCGCGGACGCTGAAGCAGGCGGACTGGCTTGACCAGCATCTCAGTGCGATTCCGGGGTCGCTTCCCGTCGTTGCTGTGAGCATCGAAGTCAGCTATAATCAATTACTGCGCCGTATTACCGGGCGGCGCATCTGTTCACTCTGCAAGACGAGCTACAACATCTACTTGCAGCCACCCAAGGTCGATGAGGTTTGTGACCTTGACGGTACGCCCCTGACGCGGCGATCGGACGACACGGAAGAGGTTTTCGAGGAGCGGATGCGGGCTTACACCTCGCTGACAGCTCCGGTTGTGGAACATTACCGCGCGCTCGGCCTCTTTGCAGAGGTGAACGGGGAGCAGCCGGTGAACGCGGTAACGGCTGAAGTGATGCGGGCCGTTCTGCACTTGAGGAGTTAAGCGGTCCGATGCCGATCATGATCAAGACGCCGCAGGAAATCGAGAAGATGCGGCGCAGCGGTCAGGTGGTTCGTGAGGTGCTGGAGCACGTCCGAAAGTTTGTGAAGCCGGGCGCCACCACGCAGGACCTCGAGAATACCGCGGTCGAGAAAATTCGGGAGTTGGGCGCGAAGCCTGCATTCAAGGGCTATCGCGGATATCCTTGCGTGTTGTGCACCTCGGTGAATGAGGAAGTGGTTCACGGAATTCCGTCGGCGAACCGGGTGTTGCGCGACGGGGACATCGTTTCGATCGACACGGGCGTGATTATCGACGGCTATTATGGCGATTCGGCAATCACGGTCGCGGTG
>JAFAKX010000253.1 GCA_019234945.1 Silvibacterium sp. | reverse complement strand
GCATGTTGCGATCAGCGCAGGCGGCGGGTCGATTCAGGCCGGTTCCGACCACGGGCTCACATTCAACGGAAGGCCGACGGTCGAGATTCCGGCGGGGGCGTTTGTGCTGAGCGATCCGGTGACGATGCAGGCGGCTCCGCTGTCGGATCTGGTAGTGAGCATTTACGTGCCCGAGCAGCGCATTCGCAACACCACCTGCCACCCCTTCGGCGATTCGACCAACTACGTTCTCAGAGGCGATGCTACCGCCGCTGCGACTGCCGACAACTCCAGCCCGATCTACGCGTGGTGCTTTGTGAAAGGCATCGACGTGAGGACCGATGGGAAGGCTGCGGCCATCGTGACCTTCGGCGACTCGATTACGGATGGCGCCGACGCTACGCGCGATGCCAACCATCGCTGGCCCGACATACTGGCTGCCCGGCTGCAGGCAGACAAAAAGACGCTCGGCGTCCTGAATCAGGGTATCGGCGGGAACCGCGTGCTGCACGATGGATACGGCCCGAGCGCGCTGGCTCGCTTCGACCGCGATGTAATTGCGCAGAGCGGGGTGAAGTATCTCATCATCCTCGAAGGCATCAACGACATTGGCCGCCTGAAAGAGCCGCACGAGCCGGGCGACAACATCACGGCCGACGACCTGATCTTCGGCCTCTCGCAACTGGTGACGCGCGCGCACCAGCACGGCATCAAGGTCTTCGGCGCGACGCTAACGCCGTATTTACCCGCCGGCTATTCGTCGCCGCAGGGCGAGCAAGTTCGGCAGGCCTACAACCAGTGGATCAGGACGAGCGGGGTCTTCGACGGCGTGATCGATTTCGACAAGATCACGCAGGATCCGGCGCATCCGGATACGTTTCTACCAGCTTACGATTCCGGGGATCATCTGCATCCCGGAGACGCAGGATACAAGGCGATGGGTGACGCGGTTGATCTGTCGCTGTTCCGGTGATTTTGAACGAAAGGGCGCAAAGAGTTTTTCACCACAGAGGACACAGAGAGCACAAAGAAAGACCCCGCCTCTGCTTCGCGAAGTGGGGACACCTTGGAGAAACAGTAATCTTGACAGCGTTAGCAGGTCTTGCTGTTATTCCGTGAGGGCAAGGAGATAATTGTTGATCTACATATTGGCTATCAGTGCTCTCATCGCGGGTGTCTGCATTTACCGGGCTCTCAAAGAGAAAGCTCCAGTAATTCCGGACGAAAGCGAGTCTGCGCGACCGACGCATCTTTGTTCCAACTGCCTATCCGAAATCAAACCGGACGACAAGGTTGAGGGTAGTGGCCCCCTTGGGCTCCTCCTCTTGCTTCTCTTCCTATTGCCGGGGATCCTATATTTCATCTGGCGGTCCACGACAAAGAAGCCTCAATGCCCGGTATGCGGAGCAACATTTCCGGTTCCTCTGAATTCTCCAGCTGCCGCGAACCTACTGGCCAAAGCGGTTACGAAGCCGTCGTGAGTTTGGGAGCTTGACATTGCGCGCTGCCCAACTCCTCGGCATTATGCTCTTCGCTGGGTTCATTGGTTTCGTCTTCCGCGGTCTATTTCTCTTTAGCACGATGATCGAAAAGCTCAACCAGAGGTTGCCTGCAAACAAGGAATACAACCTGATCGGGTTCTGGACACTCAACAAGCGGCAACAATTCTGGGCAGAGTGGCGTCAACACTTTTCCGAAGATTCTTTAGCACGCAGTTACCGAATGACCCAAATCTTCGCGTTTGTCTTTTGGGCGGCGATTGCTGTGCTCGTCTTTTCATGGTCCAGACTCTGAATCCTGCAGTGTGCGCTTCGCGCCCTGTATCATAGCCAGTCGCCTATGATCACTTTTCGTAAACCACTGGAAGGCATCGAGCGTCCGCAGATGGAGGCCGATGTTGTCATTGTCGGCGGGGGGCCTGCGGGAATGGCCTGCGCGCTGCGGCTCTCACAGCTCATTGATGAGCACAATGCCCAGCATCCCGAGTCGCAGATGACGAAGGAGAACATCTACGTGCTCGAAAAGGCGCGCGAGGTGGGCCAGCATTGTTTGTCGGGAGCGCTGCTCGATCCGCGGTCGATGCGCGAACTGCTGCCGGGCTTTGAGAACAAAGCGCCGATCGATGCCGAGGTGACCAAGGAATCAGTCTGGTTTCTGAAGAAGGACAAGGCAAGGAAGTTCCCTATCGTTCCTCCTCCGCTGAGGGATCACGGAAACTACGTCATCTCGCTCAACCGGTTTGTGAAGTGGATGGGTCAGAAGGTGGAAGAGGCGGGCATTACGATTTTCACCGGCTTCGCGGGATCGGAACTGATCTTCGATTCTATAAGCCCCGCCGCAGGCGCTGAGGACGACGGCCGCGATCCGGAGATTGCGCGCGTGGCCGGAGTTCGGACCGACGACAAGGGTGTGGACAAGTACGGGCAGCCGAAGGCCAATTTCGAGCCGGGATACGACCTGCGGGCGAAGATTACGATTCTGGCCGAGGGCACCCGGGGCAACTGCGCGAAGCAGCTTATCAATCACCTTAGTCTCGAAGACCCGAACCACGCGCAGACCTACGGGATCGGCATCAAGGAGCTGTGGGAGATTCCGGCGGGGCGCGTGGCCAAAGGCGAGGTGATCTACACGCTGGGCTGGCCGCTGACGACAAAGGAGTACGGCGGGGCGTGGATTTATGGGATTTCCGACACGCTGATCTCGATCGGGTACGTGACCGGGCTGGACTACGAGGACCCGCGTACCGATCCGCACCATGTGTTCCAGGATTTCAAGCTGCATCCGTTTGCGCGGCGAATTCTGGAGGGCGGCAAGATGATCCGCTATGGCGCGAAGACGCTGCCGTACGGCGGATGGCTGACGATGCCGCGCATCTACGGCAACGGATGGATGATTCTGGGCGACTCGGCGAGCTTTCTGAATTCCCAGCGGTTGAAGGGGATTCATCTGGCGATCAAGAGCGGGATGCTGGCAGCGGAAACGGCGTTCGACGCGCTGGTCTCAGGCGACAGCTCGGCCGATACGCTAAGCGAGTACAAGGCGTCGGTCGACAAGAGCTGGATCGCCGATGAGCTGTACCGCGTACGCAACTTTCACCAGGCGTTCGAGCACGGGCTGTATGAGGGGGTGATCCGCGCGGGAATTCAACAGGTGATGCGCGGGGCCAATCTGGGGCCGGACTACAAGAATCATGCCGGATATCTGCGCATGCGGCACCAGGACGCGCTGAGCATCTACGGCGAGAGGCGCGAGCATTTCCTCTTCAACGCGAAGGGCGACGGCAAGCTGACGTTCGACCGGCTGACAGATGTCTACTACTCAGGGACCCGCCATGACGACGACCAGCCGGTGCACCTAGTGGTGGAGGACCTGAACATCTGTACTGACCGCTGCACGAAGGAGTTCGGCAACCCATGCCAGTACTTCTGCCCGGCGGCGGTGTACGAGATGATGGAGGAGGGTGACGGGCAGAAGCAGCTGCACATGAATTTTGCAAACTGCGTGCACTGCAAGACGTGCGACATTATGGACCCATACCAGATCATTGACTGGGTTCCGCCGGAGGGCGGCGGCGGGCCTAATTACGACGGAATGTGACGTCTGTGCGAATCGGGAGCGGTTTAGCCTTTTTGGTGCTTGTTCGAGGCAACCTTTCGTGAGAGAGTGGCATCTCACCTAAGCTGGCAAGACCGGAAGGAAGCTTCATGTCCAATGCTCAGCTTATCTGCCCTGTGTGCTATGAAGAGAAGGCGCTCCGAAGGTCCCACCTGCGCACCTTCGACCTTCCAATTCTGCTATTCAGGAGGAGGCCGTACCGGTGCCTGATCTGCAATCGGCGGTTCTATAGCCAGGTACCCCGCGCGGATCCTCCC
>JAFAKX010000144.1 GCA_019234945.1 Silvibacterium sp. | reverse complement strand
CTGCAGCGCGGCATCGAGGAGGAGATCGCCAACTCCATCCTGATCAAGGTGAACCAGATCGGCACGATCAGCGAGACGCTGGAAGCCATTGAGCTGGCCCGCAGATACGGCTACACCTCCATCATTTCGCACCGCAGCGGCGAGACTGAAGATACGTTTATCGCCGACCTTGCGGTGGCTACTGGCGTTGGCCAGATCAAGACTGGCTCCGCCTCCCGCACCGACCGTATCGCCAAATACAACCAGCTGCTTCGCATCGAAGAAGAGCTCGGTCAGGCCGCCGAATATCTCGGCCTTGAAGCGGTGAACTTCGGCGAGTAAGAGATATCAACCGCGCGCGCCCGGCCATCCGCGGCGCGCCTTTCCATTCCCTACGGAGTTTTCATGCGTAATCACGCTCTCGCATTCAGCTGCATTCTTCTCGCCGGCGTTGCCGCTGCTCAGCAGACCACCGGTGCTCCTTCCGCCACATCCGCCGCGTCACAGGCTTCGAAACCTCCTGCTGCTGCATCGAGCAGTGCCGGTGCCTCGAAGGCTGCGCCGGGCGCCGAGCCCGAATCCCAAGCACCGGCGCACCCGCTCAGCGACGCACAGGCCCATCAGATGCTGGAGCTGACCGGCGCGACGAAGATCAAGGGACAGCTCACAAACGGGTACATGAATTACATCCACTCGAGCATGCCGTTCCTGCCGAAAGATGTAAGCGACGACCTGGAGCAGTCTTTCAGCAAGCTCGACCTCGATACACCGATCATCGCCGTCTACAAGCAGCACATCTCGGCTGACGATGCCGATGCCATCATCGCTTTCTACAAGACCCCGGCCGGCAAGAACATGATGGAGACAATGCCAGTGATCCTTCAGCAACAGCAGCAGGTCGCCGTGCAGCAGGGCCGCAAGACCGCGCAGGAAGTGATCCAGAAGCATCGCCCGGAGATCGAGGCAGCGGCAAAGAAATACCAGGATGAGCATGCACCGAAGCCGGCGCCTTCGCTGAGTTCGCCGGGCGCATCGCAGTCCACGCCTAGCACCCAGCCGGCGCCCAGCAGCACAACGCCGTCCACAACTACGCCTCAACCGAAGTAAATGCATCCGAGGGGCCGGATGTCCTCCAGCCCTGCAATTCGAGAGATAGAAAGAGCAGGAGGGAGAGTGCAAGGCAAGGTTAGGCCCATTGTCCTTACCATCCTCGATGGATGGGGCTATCGTCCGCAGGTTGAGAACAATGCCATCGCGCTGGCGCGGAAGCCAACGTACGATAAGTTGCTGTCGGAATTTCCTAGCACGCTTCTGCACGCCTCCGATCATTTCGTCGGCCTGCCCGACGGCCAGATGGGCAACAGCGAGGTAGGGCATCTCAACATCGGAGCGGGCCGCATCGTGCGCATGGATATCACGCGCATCGACGACCTGATCTCGACCGGAGAATTCTTCAAGCATCCGACGATCCTGCGCGCATTGCAGCTTGCGCGCGAGGGCGGCCGCCAGCTTCATCTCTTTGGCCTCGTCTCCGACGGAGGCGTGCACTCGCACCAGAATCATCTTTACGCCTTCCTCAAAGCCGCAAAGCAACAGGGGCTTGAGCGCGTCTTCATCCACGCCTTCATGGATGGCCGCGACACGCTGCCCACCTCGGGCGCCGGGTATCTCGAGCAGCTTCAGCAGAAGATACGCGAATACCAAATCGGTACGATTGCGTCAGTTTCGGGCCGTTATTACGCGATGGACCGCGACCGGCGCTGGCAGCGCGAGAAGCTGGCGTTCGACGCCATGGTGACTGGCCGCGCCGACGGCGGCGCGCATCGCGATCCCGTTGCCCGCCTCAAGGAGTCCTACAACAACGGCGTCACCGATGAATTTATTGTGCCGTTCGTAGTTACAGATGAGCAGGGCCATCCTCGTGGAGTGATCCGGGACGAGGATGTCTGCATCATGTTCAACTTTCGGGCCGACCGCGCAAGGCAGATCACCCGCGTCCTGGCGCGCAACAGCGGACTAACGAAGGTTGAAGGCCGCGACCTGCCGTCTGCCGATGACCTGGACCTTGTAATCCCACGCAGAGCGGTTCCCAAGAGTCTGCATTACGTCACGATGACGCAGTACGACAAGGTCTTTACGCTCCCCATGATCATTCTTCCGGAGTCGATGGAGAATCTGCTCGCCGATATGCTGGCGAAGGCGAATCTCCGCAACCTCCGCATCGCCGAGACAGAAAAGTACGCGCACGTGACCTACTTCTTCAATGGCGGGATCGAGACGCCGTTTCCCGGCGAGGACCGCATCCTCATTCCTTCGCAGAAGGTCGCCACCTACGATCTCGCGCCCGAGATGTCTGCCGCCGGAATTGCTGATGCCGTGGTGAAGGCAATCGAAGACCCTGCGTTCGACCTGATTGTCGTCAACTTCGCGAATGCGGACATGGTCGGCCATTCCGGCAAGCTCGAGCCGACAATCAAGGGCGTGGAGACCGTCGACGCTTGCCTCGGACGGATATACCAGGGGCTGCGCCAGCACGGCGGGTCGCTGGTGGTGACGGCCGATCACGGCAATGCAGAGTTGATGGTCGATCCCGTGACAGGCGGACCGCACACCGCGCACACAACGAATCCCGTGCCGTTCATTCTGGTCAACGAAGACGCCAAAAACTACAGCCTGAAACCCAACGGCTCGCTGCGCGATATATCGCCAACGCTGTTGGGCATGATGGCTCTCGACAGGCCGGGGCAGATGACGGGAGGCGATCTGCGCCAGCGGCTCGGCTGACCCGTCCCGGCTGTCAGAACGTCTTTTGTTTTTCTGGATACCAGGTAATCCGAGCCTGAATTACATTGTCGTTCTGCAGGCCCGGCTTGTAGATCGGCGCTTTCCACCCTTCGTGGGCAAAGAAGGCCTGCAACTCGATGTCTTTCAGGAAGCGCTTCTGGATCATTGCCTGATAGACATTCTGCGTTGTGCCGCCGGGGATGAAGCCTCCGTCAGCCTTGGCGTTCCGGTACATGAACTGAACGAACTCGTTGGCCGAGAGGTGGTATGTGAGCCAGCCCTGGCCGCCTTTTCCATCGCGCCCGATCCAGTCTGCGAATAGCGAACCATTGATGGTGGGCCCCTGCTTCTGGACTATTTCGTAGTAAAGAAAATTCCCGCCGGCATTGCCGTCGCTCACCGGGTCCGTTGATGCGCCCTCGACCCGCATGTCGAGTTGCGGCAGTCCCGGGAAATGCGAGAGATACAGCCCAGGACGCACAGCCGACCGCCGCGGAGCGCTGATCGGGCTCAGGTCGTCATGGACCATCGAGTCGGTATAAAGGGTGAGCCAGTTGCGCAGGAAAGGCAGGCGCCAGGTGAAATCGAATTGGCTGAAGCGCGCGCCCGGATCGTTCCGCGAAAACTTTTCCGATTCGGAGACGTTCTGAAAACTGAAAAAGCTCTTGAAAAAGGTGTGAAGCGTGATCGGTTGGTTGCAGGTATAAAAGACACCGGTCGCCGTGTTGAGGCACGGGCGGTTCTTGCCGCCCCATATGACGGTGCGGCTGAATCCGATCTCGAGGTCTTTGGTCGGTTTGAAGCTGATCTTTTCGGCGTGCTCCCAGGGTTGAACGGGAACCTGGTGTCCCGGAACAGAGCCAACAAAGAAGTCATACCGGAACGGGCCTGTCAGCTTGGAGAGCCCGGGAATGCGGAGGGGCTCAACGCGGTTGATCTCGAAAGCATACGTATTTTCGCCGTTGATGCTCTGCAACATGGCGCCGCCCTTGTCGGGGCTCCACCAGTGGTCGTTCTTTCCGAATGAAATCTCATGACCCCAAAGATGGTAGGACAGCAGCGCTTCGAGGACGCTAAAGCGGTCCTGTCCGGAGATCGGTCCATAGGGAAGAGTGGACTGTACCGGATACTGAGCGAGGGGAATGAGATCGTAGTTGGAGAGAAGCTGAGCCACCGACAGAGGATAGCCCGTATAGCTGGGCGAATGCTGATACTCGCCGCGGAAATAAAGCGAGAAGCGGCCCGCCTCTGCGCGCGCACTGAAGCCGGTGTAATTGTTGAAGCCTGGGCCGTAAGGACGGCCGTAGTCGTTGATCACGGTCTGGCCGAGGTGGAAGCTGTCACGCAGCGGCGTTCCGGTGATGCCGCGCAGGATCGTGTACGCGCTCTCGAATTCGGCGCGACCGAAGTGCTCGGTTCCCGCGGATTCGATGTCCGGCTGAACCTCTTTTTGCACGGCGAGATAAATCTCCCGCGCCTGGTCATCATTTACATTGTCGTCGATCTTGCCCGCAGAAAGCTGCAACATGTGGGCGATGCTCAGGCGTGTCCACGGGCGCAGGCCCATGTATGCCGTGTCGATGTATCCAAGCGCATGCAGCCGGTCCAACGCGGGGTAAACCCAGCTGTCCATCGGTATGTAGGTCGAGCTCCGGGAACTGGTGTAAACGACCGGTGATTCGGGCCGATAGCTCGGGGGGATCGGCTGTTGGCCTGTTCCGCCCCCTTCGTTGTTCTCTGAGACTGCGGCGACTCGTGTGATTCCGCTTTCATCGGCCGATTGTGCAAAAACATGCTGCCAGCCTGCTCCTACTGCCACCAGCAGGCAGATCGTCGGGACAATTCTCACTCGCACCTCGACCGGGATTTGAACCTGGATTGCGTACAGCTTCAAGCAATGTAAGGAAGCCTTTGACCTAGGCTAGAGGATTGGCCGTAGGATGACAAGCCGAGCTGAGGTCCCGGTTGAATTCCGCAATGGCCTGATCTTTCCATCGATTACGGAAAAGTTTTTTGCCCGTAAGATAGCGTTCCATGTTGACCAGAGCGCTCTCTGACGCGCCGTTCAACCGGCAGGGCACGCAGACAATCAGCGAAGGATCGCCGTCCCGTGCGCGCGCGATCGACTCCTGTGCAACCCGGCACACCGCTACCACATCATGAGCATCGACAGTGACGACAGGAACCATCTCGGCAGCTTCCGCAACTGCATTGTCGAGTTTGCGGTCCGGGGTATCGTGAATCACGTAGATCACGGGAAGCTTGTTTGCGGAGGCCAGCTCGACGGCCTCTCTGCACTCGGTGATTGCTGCGGCTCCACCCTCGAGGAATGCAACGGCAATGTTGCGGTTCTTCGCGATCTTATTGGTGAGCGCAGCTCCCGTCGCCAGACCCGCCTGCGTGACTGGCGAAGGTGCGCCGGGAGTCAATGCATTGACCGCACTGTGAATGAACGGGCCACTGTTGCGGCTTGTATTGCGATGGTCCAGCAGCGCGCGAACCGGAACACCCTTGATGAGGTTTGCCGCATAAGTCCGCAGACTCAGAACGACGGTGTCCTGGCGCTCGAGATCGAGTGTAATGCCCACCGCGCCGGCCGCATCGGCTGGAGATGAGCCCAGGTGTTGTTCGAGCAACTCGTACTTAACGAGTGCCGTGTACAACTGCCGGAACTTCTCATCACTGATAAGAGAATGACCATTCTTGCCGGCAACGTCCGCCGCTGCGGAGCGTGCCTTCAACTTCGTCGGCATGTGCGCTGTGTTGTTCCTCTGGAGTATCGGTCCGCGTGGCTGTTGAAGGGATTGTACCGCATGCCGGAAGCATGGCTTGCCGCAAATTTCGCGCCGCGAACACCAGATCCGGCCACAGGCTCTCACAGACTTTTTCCATGCGCAACGTTCCGTCAGTCACGCTTTTCAACAGTTTTGTGAATAAGCCTGTGTAATTCGAGGTGCTCTGTTCAGGGAAGCCAGAATTGACGCGGAGTCTAGCAAACTGCACTCTTCTCGCTGCACCTTGCAACTGTCATTGCGGAACATCAATCAGGTCGAGTAGTCGGCATTGATGCGGACGTACTCCGCCGTGAGATCGGAGGTCCAGAAGCGGCACTTGCCTTCGCCCATGCCCAGCGCAATCCTGACCGTGAATTCGCGATTCTTGAGATAAGCGTGCGCACGCTGCTCGTCGAAATCCGCCACACGGCCGCCGTTCTCGCAAATCCTCTGGTCGCCGAGCCAGATGGAGATGCGCCCCGGATCGATCTCGGCGCCGGAGTAGCCGGTCGCAGCCATCAGCCGTCCCCAGTTTGGATCGCTCCCCGCCCAGGCCGTCTTGACGAGCGGAGAGTGCGCAATCGCCTTCGCCACACGAAGAGCATCGGCGTCATTCGCCGCGCCATCGATCTGCAACTCGACCACATGAGTAACGCCTTCAGCGTCGTCCACAATTTGTTTTGCAAGTGAGAGGCAAACGTCTTCGAGCGCCGCTTTGAATGCCGGATGATGCGCATCGATGCTGACGCCAGTTGCCCCTGACGCGAGAAGTAGAACCGTGTCGTTGGTCGAGGTGTCGCCGTCGATGGAGATCCGGTTGAAGCTTTGTTCGACCGCGCCACGAAGCAGCTGGTTCAGGCCGGCAGGAGTGACCGCCGCATCGGTGAAAATGTACACCAGCATCGTCGCGTGCGGCACGAGCTGCGGATGGATCATCCCCGCGCCCTTGCAGACACCCGCGATGCGCACGTGCCTCCCGCCAGCATCGATCCAGGCGTGGGCTGACTTGGGCCGCGTGTCGGTGGTCATGATCGCCCGCGCAAACTCCGAGAAATGTGCGGTGTCGGCGGCGAGCGACTGCTCGATTTTTGGAAGCGCAGCGATCAGCTTCTCCGCGGGCAGCGGGACGCCGATGATTCCAGTGGAGGAAGGGAAGACCTCATGGCCTTCAACGCCGAACGTTTTTGCCGCTGCGGCGCAGATTTGCTCGCACGCCGCGATGCCGGCCTCTCCGGTCGCGCAGTTTGCATTGCCGGCATTGACGGCAACGACCCGAACACGCCCGCCGCTTCGTTCGAGGTGACGGCCACCGACTACGATCGGCGCGGCCTTGACACGATTCGAGGTAAACATGGCAGCAGCGCTGGCAAGCTGATCGGCAATGGCTACGGCAAAGTCGAGATTGCCACTTCGTTTCAGTCCGGCTTTGACGGCAGCAAAGCGAAAGCCGCGCGGCAGCGCGTCCTCAGGGAGCAGGGAAGTTTGAATCATGTGCGTTTTTACTTTATCAAGAGAAGAGATGATCAGTTCGCCGGGCGCGTCGCAGAGTGAGTCGGAGTTCCTTCACATGCAGCACGTGAATGTTGCCCGAGGCGATGCGGTCGTGCTGCACGACGTCACGCTGCGCATCGCAAACGGCGAGCACGTTGCCATTCTCGGCCCGAACGGCTGCGGAAAATCTACGCTCATCAAGACCATCACCTGTGAGTGCTATCCGATCGTTGCTCCGGAAACCAGCATTCGCCTCCTTGGACGCGACCGCTGGGATGTCTCGCAGCTGCGCCGTCATCTCGGGGTGGTCGAGGCGCATCTGCCTGGCGAACGCACAGGAGTCACGCGCGGCCTCGACGCGGTTGTAGCAGGATTCTGGGCCGCCTCGACACTCTGGCCCAATCTGCACGTTACGCCGGAGATGCGCGCCCGAGCCCACTCCGCGCTCGCGCGCATGCAGGCGACACATCTCGAACAGAAGCTCGTCGGCCAGATGTCCGCCGGCGAGCAGCGGCGGATCATGATCGCCCGCGCTCTCGTTCATGAGCCCGATATGCTGCTGCTCGACGAGCCCTCAAACGCGCTCGATCTCGCCGCACAGCGCGAACTCCGTGAAGCCCTCCAACTGATACGCAGCAGGGAACCGGGATCGTCATGGTCACGCATCATCTGGCCGATATTCTGCCCGAGATCCCGCGGGTCATCATGATGCGGGAAGGCCGCATCTTCGCCGATGGTCCGAAGGAAGAACTCCTCACAGCAGAGAAGCTGCACGAATTGTTCGGCGTGGAGGTGACGCTCGCGCGGCGCGATGGATATTGGCTTTCGTGGTGAAGCTTGACCTTCAGTCCCCTTTGCCTTTAGCCTGCAGGCACACGGGAAAGGAGGATGATCCAGCTAATGAAAAATTCTGAAGGTAGTAGTTGCAGGAACCTACGTGAGGTGACTGAGGCTTAGAGCTGTCTTCGCTCTAGTCCTGGCGAACCGCAACTCCATCGCCGAGGCCCATCGACAGCGAGGGCGCCTCAGGTCAATCCCAACAGATCACCGGCAAAGGCCCGCTCTGCAGTGACGCAGCGGGCCTTTCGCATTTCGACGCATGGCAAAGTCGCTCGTAAAAACCTTCAAGGCGACCCTCGAGCGCGACGGGAACTCGCTGGGTTGGACCATCGTCCGCGTTCCGCAAGCTGTGACCGATAACTGGCAGGCGCACAACCGCTTCCGCGTGAAAGGTGAGATCAGCAGGGATGGCGGCAAAGGCTTTGCATTCCGCACCTCGCTGTTTCCTACCGGCAAGGGAGACTTCACCCTGCTGGTCAACAAGCGTATGCAGGCCGGCGCAGGAGTCGCTCTCGGCAGCGTGGCCACATTTCGTCTTGAGCCCGATACCGAGAAGCGTGAGGTTGCGATTCCCCCCGAACTGAAGGAGGCGATCTCGGGCGAGCCCTCGCTCCGGCGCTGGTATGACCGGCTGCCTTACGCCATCCGAAAATATGTAACTGACATCGTTACTCAGCCGAAAAGCTCCGAAGCTCGTGCGCGGCGCGCCGAAGCAATGGCTGAGCACCTGCTCGCCATGCAGGAAGGCGAGCAGGAGACTCCGCCCATTCTTGAAGCAGCCTTTGTCCGGGCACCGCTTGCCCGCCGAGGCTGGGAATTCATGACTCCCACACAGCGCCGTGGGCACCTGTGGGGCATCTTCTATTACCGAAGTCCGGAGGCCCGGCAGCGCCGGACCGACAAAGCGGTCGAGGATGCGATCCGCATCGCCAGGGCGAAAGAGAAAATATGACCATAGTCAGATTTCATAGTCATATCTGGGACCGCTCATGAAAAACGAAGCCACGCCATCTGCCAAAGCTCGGGTCAAAGTGAAGACCTCTCCGGCCGACGAGATCAAAACGACCCGGACGCGGACCATGCCTGCCGGGGAGTTCAAGGCTCATTGCCTCGCCGTAATTGACGAGGTGCACAACCGGCGCGAGCAGGTCATCATAACCAAGTATGGCAAGCCGATGGCGCGACTGATGCCACTGGAAAAGGCGGAGAAGAAGCCCGAAAGCGTCTTTGGCTTCATGAAGGGGAAAATTCATATTCTTGGTGATATTGTCGAGCCAATCACTGAGCCGCAGTATTGGGATGCTGACATCTTTCCACCCGATACCGGCTCAAACAGCCGATGATCCTGCTCGATACGCACGTAATCATTTGGTTGTTGGGTGATCCGGACCGGATTTCTACGGCCGCGACTCGCGCGATACTGCAGTCTGAAGCCGAAGGCTCAGGTCTTGGCATATCGAGCGTGTCTCTTTATTAGATTGCCGGGGAGTGATCCGTGGACGGATGAGAGTTGACCTTCCGCTCGATTCTTTTCTCGAGACAATCGAGTCCCGATTATTAGTACTTCCTCTCTCGAAGGAAGCGGCCAAGCTTGGAGCGGCACTTCCGGATTCGTTCCCCGCAGATCCGTGCGACCGGTTCATAACTGGCACCGCCATTGCCCAGGATGTTCCGCTCGTTACTATCGATTCCCGCATCCGCGAATCGCGCGCCGTCAGAACCATCTGGTAGGCACCCGCACTACAATAGGCGCATGGAACCCCTTGTCATTGCCGGGAAAGCCTTCCAGTCCCGCCTCATTGTCGGAACCGGAAAGTACAAAAGTGGAGTGGAGACCCAGGCGGCCATCGAGGCGTCGGGGGCCGAGATGGTCACGGTGGCTGTTCGTCGCGTGAATCTCGACCGCTCGAAGGAATCTCTTCTCGACTACATCGATCCTCAGCGCTATTTCCTCCTGCCCAATACCGCCGGTTGCTACACCGCCGAGGAGGCAATCCGCGCCGCACGCCTGGGCAGGGAAGTCGGCCTGTCGGACTGGGTCAAGATCGAGGTCATCGGCGATCAGGCCACGCTGTACCCCGATGTTCACGCCACCGTTGAGGCCACCCGCACGCTGGTCAAGGAAGGCTTTACAGTCCTGCCCTATACCTCTGATGACATTGTAGTTGCTCGCCAGCTCATCGATGCTGGGGCGGCCGCGGTCATGCCCCTCGCTGCACCCATAGGCAGCGGACTCGGCATCCAGAACCGCGCCACCTTGCAGATCCTCCGCGAGCGCATTACAGAAGTCCCGCTAATCGTCGATGCCGGAGTAGGTACCGCCTCCGACGCAGCTCTCGCGATGGAAATGGGTGCCGATGGCGTCCTGATGAACACCGCCATTGCTGCCGCCGAGAACCCAATCCTCATGGCCGAGGCGATGCAGCATGCTGTCCTCGCCGGCCGGCAGGCGTATCTGGCCGGACGTATGCCTCGGCGGCTCTACGCGACTGCCAGCTCGCCGATGGAGGGAATCTCAAGGTAGTGCGCAGCCACGGCGTTCTGGTCTGCAATGGTGGAACTGATGGCTTTGGCTATCGAACTCGGTTATCGGGGAAGAGGTTCGCAGCTGGCGTCGGAAGTAGCGCCCGCCGGGTTTTCGTATTGCGAATGCATCGAGTGCCGGTAGTGAGAACGGTACTGACTTCCAGCGCAACCCCTTGTTAGACTGCTGGCCATGCGGGTCTTCGGCATTGATTGCGGCACTGAATGTACCGGCTACGGCGTTGTTGAGTGGGACGACGCGGCTTCCAGCCCGCAGCTAGTCTCTCTCGGAGCCGGCGCCATCCGCGTTCCAAAGAAGGATCCCCTCCCGCAGCGGCTGGCCCATGTGTACTTCCGCCTGCTCGAACTGCTTGAGGCGCACCAGCCGGACATTGTCGCGGTGGAAGAGGTTTTCTACTCGGTGAATGCCAAGTCGGCCCTCAAGCTCGGCCATGTCCGGGGAGTCGCCCTGCTTGCCGCCGCGACCGCCAAACTTCCTTATGCTGAATATGCCCCGCTCAAGATAAAATCCACCGTTACCGGATATGGACTTGCTCAGAAGGAACAGGTGCAGTTCATGGTTGCGCGCCTGCTGAACCTGGAGTGTCTGCCCGAGCCTGCAGACGCCGCCGATGCCCTCGCGATCGCCATCTGTCACATTCACCACGCACAAACAGCCGCGCTGCAGACTGCTCGTTGACCAGAAATGATGCTCCTTACGGCTATCGTCTTTGCTTTCGCCTTTCCCACCGCCGTCCTGCCGAATCACGAGTCTGCTTCCGTCACGGATATTGGATCGCCTGAGATCCGGTTCTCGTTCGAGCATCCGCAACTCGATCCGTCGGCATACACGCTGGTAATCCGCGCGGACGGCTCCGGTCACTACCAGTCGAGCCCGGGACCGAACTCCGGACCCGGAATGGACGGCTATGCCTCCTCGCCCACCGAGCGTGACATCACCATCCGCGGCCCGTTGCTCGCGACATTGTTCCAGACCGCGCGCTCGCATCGCTTTTTTGCCATGGACTGCGAGGCTGCCGACGTCCGCATCGCCTTCACCGGCAAGAAAACCGTTGCATACGCCGGTTCCGACGGCAGAGGCCAGTGCAGCTATAACTGGTCGCACGACAAGGAGCTGAACGAGTTGGCCGAGAATCTTATGGCAGTTGCCTATACGCTTTACGAGGGCAACCGCCTGGCGCTCGAGCACACACATAGCCGACTTAGCCTCGACTCAGAACTGGGAGCCCTTCAGGACGCGGTCAAGGATCATCGCGCCCTGGAAATCGAAAACATCGCTCCTGTACTCGACGCCATCGCCTCCGATCCCACCGTGATGAACCGAGCCCGCAATCGCGCGCGCGCGTTGCTGAACGGTGAAACATCAAAACGCTGATACGCCCTGGCTGAATCGTTCCCCAGGCTGTGTCGTCCAATCGAGTGTGGAGAGGCATGAAAACGAAACTTTCCGGCCTGTTCCCACGTTGAAATGTTGTAGAACCGGCCCACAGCAAGGAGGTGTCCTATGAGGCACCTGATTTTGACCCCCCACACCCATCCTCGTTTGAGCGAGAGGTTGGGCGGCGTTTTTGCGTTATTCACACTCTCTCTTGCCGTTGCCGCTTTTGCTCAGGAGCCAACCGTTCCCCCGCCTCCCCCCGACTCCGACCAATCCTCGCAGACGTCGCTGCAGGAGCCGCCCCCGCCGAATGACGTGCGGGCCGTTCGCGTGACCGATGTTGAAGGGAAGGTCCAGGTATTCAATGGGTCCGAGCCCGCCTTCGACCAGGCGCTCCAGAACATGCCGGTCGTCGAAGGCATGCGTTTCGTCACCGGAGGCGACGGTCGCTTCGAAATTCAGTTCGAAGACGGCTCCGTCGCCCGGGTCACACCCAACAGCTCCATCACGCTTGTACAGCTTCGCCGCAACGGAGATGGCACAACGGTTACCGTGGTCGACTCGAACACCGGTCTTACCTATTACGAGCTTAACGGGCGCTCGGGCCAGTACGCCGTCCGCTTCGGAGCCAATGTCGTCACACCCACGGATAGCGCCATCTTCCGCATCAATCTCGACGGCAAACCGGCCGATCTTGCCGTCATGCATGGCGCGGTCCGTGTCATCGATCGTCAGAACCTTGCCCTCGATGTGCATACGAACCAATCCGCGCGCTTCGATATGCAGACTCCTGGTCAATCCCAACTTGTGCAGAGTGTCTCCGCCGATACCTGGGACCAGTGGAACTCCGACCGCGACCAGGCTCTCGCTATGCTGGAAGAGAACGAAACCACAGCCCGCGCCAGCACAGGAAATCCCGATGACGCTGCATGGAACGACCTCGACTACTATGGCGACTGGTACAACGTGCCAGGATACGGGATGGCCTGGGCTCCCTCCGGTGTGAATCCAGACTGGGACCCCTTCGCCGACGGCTACTGGGGCTACTACAACACGATCGGCTATACCTGGATCTCCTCCTATTCCTGGGGCTGGTGGCCCTATCACTGCGGAGCATGGAACTGGTTCGGCGGTTTCGGCTGGATGTGGTTCCCCGGCAATTGTGGCTATGGGGTCTTCGGCGGGGGCTGGTATCCCTACGCCGCGGTGTGGCGTTGCCCGCCCAACTACAGGCTTCCTCATAAGCCGGTGAATTTGCCGGTGCACGGTCTTCCGCCGCACCAGCGGATTCCGCATCCTGAGCCGCTGGTGGCCGTCAATCGAGGCCAGCAATCCGGCGACCTGTTCCGTACCGTTGGAGGTCCGAAACCCAGCCCGCGCGCATTCAATTACGACGGTCGAAGTATTGCTCCGGCCGAAGCCACAATCCATGTGCGCTCGGCAGGTCCTATCGGTGAAGGATTCACTGGCGCGGTTGCACGCACCGCTCCAGGGGTTCTCGACCGCAGCTATGTCCACTCTGTTTCTCCGGTGCGCACCTACCAGCCGGGCGTGGGCAGCTCAGTCGGATACCTGCCGCCGCCTTCGGCTTACAGGGCAATACCTGGGCCAACGCCTCCCCGGACCATCTACACCCCGAGCGCTCCGCGCGTCGCGCCGATGCCCACGGCGCCCCATGTGTCGGCTTCACCTCCCGCGGGCGGAGGAGTTCACGTCTCCGCTCCAGCAGGCGCACATCCACGCTGAGGCGCATGCGTAACCCGGATCTCCAGATCCGGGTTATAGCGCAATTCAATCGAGAATATTCGTGTTCTGTCCCGAGCCGCTCTTTCTGTCCACCGTTCCAGTCGTACCAGCATGTCGGTCGCAATTTCGCCGGATAACAGGCCGTCCGGTTAATCGGCACCTGATCGACTGGGTTCATCGTGTTTCTTACGACAGCAGGCGCGCCTTCGGGAATACGTTAACTGTCCTGCATGCCTAATCGGACTATCATGGTCATGCGATTCTCATGACCCACGATAATCCACAGTCGCAGAAAACGGTGCTTGTGGTTGGGTGTTCAGACTCGCCAGTGGTGAGTGTGGTGTCGACAGTTCTGTCCTCGTGGAAGCTGGAGTGCGTGGAGGATAACGAGGAAGCGCTCGCGCTGGTGGAGAAGACTGCTTTCGACCTTGTTATCACCGACCAGGCCAGTTCCGCCCGGGAAGATGTTGAACTGCTTCGAAAGGTACGGCTGGTGAGGCCGCATGCTCGTGTGATTGTTGTTGCGGACCGAAGTACGCCTGCGGATGTGATTGCTGCGATCCGCGCGCGAGCGTTCAGCTACTTCACAAAGCCGCTTTCCGCGCGGGCTCTTGAGGAGGTGCTGCAACTGGCGCTGGAGAGTCCTGCCTGCGACGAGGCGATTGAAATGCTGTCCGGGACGGATGCGTGGATACGTCTTTCGGTGCGTTGTGACATATCAACGGCCAATCGCCTGCAGCAGTTCGTTCGCGAATTTCTGGATTTGCCCGAAGTTGACGAGGATAAGGTGGCGACCGCGTCCAGGGAAATGCTGCTCAACGCGATGGAGCATGGCGGGAAGTTTGATCCGCAGCGGCGCATCGAGATTGCCTACCTACGCGCGCGTCACGTGGTGCTCATCCGCATTAAAGATCCGGGGGAAGGATTCTCTTTAGAGGAAAATCTCGATACAGCTGCGAACAATCCGCCGGACGATCCTATGCGCCATATGAAGCACCGCGCGGCGCAGGGGATTCGTCCGGGCGGATATGGGATTCTGCTGGCCAAGAATCTGGTCGATGAGTTGTTCTACGGCGAAAAAGGGAATGACGTGCTGCTCATCAAATACATCAATAATGATGAACGTAGAGGGTCGCCTTCTCCAGCTTGAAGAATGGGGAAGTCGGGAGGCGCAGAGCCAATTCCTACAGGAGTCTGGAATGTGTTGTTGGTAGTTTCCGGTTTGCCGGTGACTCGACCCTCTGGCCTCACTGCGGTTGCAGGGGTTACTTCTTACCGGAAAAGAGCGTTTGCACGTCGGCCTCATGCTTTCTTTTCCGATAGCCACCACGCATGTAGAGACCATAGCCCCATAGGGCGAAGATCAGGGCACCACCGAGAATCTTCAGCAGCATAATCACAACACCCACCACAACGCCACCCGCTAATCAACAGCTTCATCCAATGCACCCTCGGAGGGTTCTGTCTGGTTTGTCGGCGATGCACCAAACGAAAATCAATCAGGCCAAAGCTAATCCGGAAATGATCGATTCCGCGCGGTTTGCCTGTCATCCATTCCGAGCGGCTGCATTCCCGCTTGCGAAGATGTTCGTGTCCAGAAATTCGTTCCGGAACTTGCCCTTCGGATCGAACTGTCCGAGCAGCGACTGAAAGTCCGGCATCTTCGCGTAAAGCTGCTGCAGGCGTGAATGACGCATTGTAAACAGCTTGGCCCAGTGGGGACGCGCATCGAACGGCGCGAGCTTTTCCTCGATCTGCGGCAGGATCGCCCTCACCGCCGGCCATTCCGGCTTCCATGTGAAGTGCAGCGCCAGCGAAGGCCGCTGGTATGCCATGCTCATCCACAGATCGTCTGCGGCGATGGTGCGCAGCTCTGTGACGAAGAGGTGAGGTGTGATCTGGTCGCGCAGTTGTTCAACAGCGAGGATCGCCTCATAGCCCTTATCGCGCGGAACGAAGAACTCCGTCTGCAATTCGGCGCCGCTGCTCGGGGTGAAGTTCATCTTGAAGTGCGGCAACCGCTCGTACCACGGTCCCGGAACGCCGCCTTGTTCTGTGCATGCCTCGGCTGAGTGACCGGTGATTGGGTGGAGCTTCTTCGTTGCCAGTTTCGCGCCGAAGAACTCCGGCGCCCACTTTTGCGCCGTACCGGGCTCGATGCGGCGCTTGACCCAAACCTGCGTCATGCGGTGATTCTGCCAATCGGTGAACAGGCTCACGCTATAGCCGCTTCCAAAAATCTCGTTGAGATTTTTCTCCAGTTGAGAGATGGACAGGTTCTCGTAGACCGCCTGACCGACCTGAAACGTCGGCAGCAGGTCCAGCGTGATCCGCGTGATCACTCCCAGGCCGCCGAGTCCAACCACCGCGCCGCGAAAGCGCTCGAAGTCGTGCTGCCGCGAGAGTGTCTTCAACTCACCGGCGGCGGTGATGAACTCCAGCCCCGAAACAGCCGTAGAGAGATTGCCATTCTTGCTTCCCGAGCCATGCGTGGCGGTCGAGCACGCTCCCACGATGGAGATGTGAGGCAGGGAAGCTAGATTGTGCAGTGCGTAGCCCTTCGAGTCGAGATACGGCGCGAGCTTACCGTAGGTCACACCCGCTCCCACGGTGACCGTGCGCGCCCGCTCGTCGAGCGTCATCGAGTCGAGCTGCTTGAGCGAAATCTGATTGACCGGATTGTCGGCGATGCCGTTAAATGAGTGCCGCGCGCCAAGGGCCTTCAGCGTGGCGCAGTTCTTCACGGCCGCTTGCGCTTCGTCGGCGCTTGTTGGCGAGATCAGGTTTGTCGCGTGATATTCATAGTTGCCGGCCCAGTTGGTGCGATGCTCCTCCTGTGTCTCGGCGGATGCGAAGCGGTGCAGCAGGCTACCCGAAAGGATGACGCCCGAAGTCTTCAAGAATTCCCTCTTGTTCATTGTCCCATCTCCATTTGGAACAAACCGCTCTCCACCATACGGCCTGGGCGCAGATTTCTCAAATCCATTTCACCGGTTGTGAATCGATTGAAAAGCTATAGAGACGCAAGGCGAATCGCCTCAGAAAGAGGACACTTCGATGCCCCTACCCACCGACGAGAAGATTCTCAAGCTAAGCAATGACATTATTCAGGCGTTCGACACGCTCTTTGGACTCCACCCCGGTTTCCGCCCTGCCCACGCCAAGGGCATCATGCTCACGGGAAAATTCACGCCCACGCGCGATGCCGCATCGCTGAGCCGCGCTCCCCACTTCAGCCGGTCGTCAACTCCCATAACCGTGCGTTTTTCGAACTCTACCGGCGTGCCTGTGATTCCGGACAACGACCCCAACGCCGACCCGCGCGGCCTGGCCGTCCGGTTCAACCTGGCCGAGCATGTCCACACCGACATCGTCGCGCACTCGACGGACGGCTTCCCCACGCGCACCGGCGAGGAGTTCCTCGAATTTCTGCGCGCCGTCGCCGCGTCGAGTGACCAGTCGAAG
>JAFAKX010000033.1 GCA_019234945.1 Silvibacterium sp. | reverse complement strand
TTTGGCGAAGGGTCGCGTCTGTATTCTCCGACATGCCAAAAGTGATTTGCGCCAAGGAGTGCCGTGAGCGTGACATTTTCCGGATCCCACTCGAGAGCGGCTTCAAGGTCCTTTTGTAGCTCCGGAATTGCAGCATAATCGTTGCCGTGAAAGACGGCCCAGAATCGCTGGATGGCCGCGGTAGTGCCATCGCCGCCTCCGGATCGAGGCTCGGAAGACTGGCCTGAGCTGACCGTCACAGCGATAGACCAGGACAAAACCAGTGCCAGGAGTGCGGCCGGAATAGCGGGTCTCATTCGTATCGATGTACCGAAAGCCTGGAGAAGCGCGTCGACAGTATTTTTTCTTCGATCCATTGTGGATCTCCTTTCTAATGTGGTCAATGGCCACATTGTAAGAGCGCCATGTTGCGCCTGTCAACATCCTTTTCCCTAGCAAATTATCAGATTCGCTGGCCGGATCTGGATGTTGCTCCTGTCAACAGCGAGATATAATCGCCGGCGAGAAGCAGATGGCTCAGCGCAAACCCTACCACCACGGCAACTTACGCGAGGTGCTCCTGGAATCGGCCCTTCAATTGATCGCCGAGGAGGGCCCCGCCGGCTTCACGTTGCGCGAATTAGCACGAAGGGCGGGCGTCTCGCACAATGCACCTTACCGTCATTTTCGCGATCGTGACGAACTGATGGCCGCGGTAGCTGCGCAAGGATTTCGGGAGTTGAAGCAAGCCATGCTGCGCGCTTCCAGAAGTGGCTCCGATGCCATTGACCGGCTCAAGCGTGCTGGCTTAGCTTACATTCGCTTCGCTCTGAACAGACCGCAACACTTCAGCGCAATGTTCGAGTCCCCAACGCGAGTTCAGACTGATTATCCCGATGCCGCAGCGGCCAGCGAGGAAGCCTTCAGCACGCTGGTGACCTTCGTGAAGAACTGCCAAGAGGAGCAACGATTTCCAGCGGGCGATACGCGTGAATTCGCCATGCTTGCATGGTCAATGGTCCATGGCGTCGCAAAGCTAGCTACTACTGGCCGCCTTCGGCACCGCTCCACAGTCGAGATTCTGAAGTTCGCCGAACTTGTAATTGACAATTCGCTGCCGACGGGAAGATGATCGTGTCTTCGCGAAGATTGGGACTCAGGAGAACGATGCGATTTGCCGGGATCTTACTTGCTAAACCTCCCTTTGCGCAAGTCCGGTGAACGGCTTACCCGCGAAGTTAATCGGCCCCCGTGAGTTGTAGCCATTTGCCGCGATAAAAATAGAGCACCGCAGAACCTTTGCCGGCAAAGCCATCATCGATTCCCTGGTGATCAATGGGAGGAGGCTTCGGGCCGCCGTAAGCCCGATAATCCACCATGATGACGTCGCGTCCGACCGGCGAGATCACTCGGGAATAAACCATCCGATCACCACCCGCACTTTGGAGGCTATCGATGTCTGCTCTACGGGCGAGAGAGATAACGCCGCTCGGGGAGGCGTTGGGGAATACCAGAATGGCCGAGATTCGTTTCACGGAACACAGCACAGCCCAGTCGAGTTCGCCCCTTTGAATGAATGCGCCTTTGATAACGTTGTGCGTCTTCTTTTCTCCCGTCTGTTGGGGAATTGTACAGCCCCGTCGAGCCAGGTCCTTACGAATCGCCGGTGGCAATTCAGGGAACCTGGCGGGAGAGAGACGGACAATTTCCCTGTCTGTCTTCTCTAAGTCGACCTGACCTTCTGCAGGTTGGCAGAAAGCAAAGGCACGTGCGAGTAGGAAGAGTATCGTTACCGGGCGCATGGCTGTGGGTCTGGCCAGCCTGACAAAGGTTCACGACTCCCAAATGGTTTCTTACATGCGGTCGTAAACGATGGTAAGTGGCGTCATCTGGCCGGGCTCGTGGATGGTCAGAGTAAGCTTCTTGCCGTCGGGTGAAACCACGTACTCGGTTTTACTCGCTTCCTTGCCCTTAATTTTGCTGGTCACTTCGAGCCTGTTTGGGCTGGTGCGGCGTCCGGAAGACATGGAGCCGGCAGCAACGTTGGGTCCTTGTTCCGAATATTCCTTTCCGTCGAATTTCATGCTGAGGTTGTCTTTCTCAGCTGGGAACATAAAGGAAAGGCCATCGCTCTCGTAGGGCTCAATATCGAATTCGAGAGGCGCTCCCAAGTCTACTTTGGTACTTTGCCAGGTTCCAGCAAGACCGGTGCCGCTGCCGCCGACTCGCTTCAGAGCGATTTGATTCGAGAAGGTCGAGCCGTCCACCCTGGTGCCGTTCACATCGATGGTGAGCAGCTTACCGTCATCGGACATCTTCCAGGCCGCCTCAGCGGTGACTTTCCCGTCACGCTTGTCGACTTCTTTCCATGTATCTGAACCTTCTGGCTTAAGCGCCCATGTGCCGGCACCGAACTGCAGAGGCTGGTCGGTGCCATCCATGACAATCGTCTCGGACATGTTGCCGAAGATGAACTTATATTTGTTAGCGCCCAGATCAACGATTTTGTCCTGCTCGCCGGTAATCTTGCTCTCGACGGTATTCAATTTCCATTTGCCGACAAACGGATCATCGGCTGCGAGAAGAGTTCCAGCAAGCAGGCAGGCGAGTGTTACCGACCTTAAAGTACGCGTCATGGCGCATTCCTCCTGAGACGGGTTGGTGTCGCAGGAGGATTATATATGGAAATCAGGCGGCTGCGAGGCCCCTCAAATTCCACCCGCAGATGCGGCTCGCCTCCAATTTGTCGCCGTTGGGGCCGGGCCAATGGGTCTCGAGGCTGAGGTAGCCGTTGTAGCCATCGCGAAGCAACGCCTCAATATGCTGCTTCCAGGGCACGTGGCGGGTGCCTAGCGGACCCCAAACGGGTTGGCCGCCTTCCATGTGACAGTCCTTCGCGTGGATATGCACAATCCGGTCTTTCGGCAGGACGGAGTAGCCGCCGGGAAAGGGATGCTCGCCCGCAACCAAGGAATTCGCCGGATCCCAGATCAACATCAGGTGCGGATTGGGCACGAGATCGAGAATGCGCGCCACCTCGGCCGCAGTGCCCAGATTACAGGCGTGTTCGTTTTCGATCCCAATGATGAGATCTTCTTTCTGCGCGAGACGGGCCAATTGGGCGAGCGCTTCGACAATTGCGTCGTGGCAGAGTTCCGGCCTGATTGTCCGCCAATAAGAAAAGACACGAATGATGCGCGCGCCGAAGAATTTCGCGATTTTAATAGCCTGCTCGGTGAGCCGGGGCTGATCCTCGAAGGTGTGTTTGGAGGCAAAAACATCCTGCTGGAAACGAGTGTCGAGCTGCGGGCCATTCGGCAGAACGCACTTTAAGACGGGCGAGGCGATTGACACCACGGTGAAACCGGCTCGGTCGAGGCGATCCTTCGCGATTTGAAGCTCTTCTTCGTTCAAGTCAAGAATATTCTTGCCGTTCACTACGCGGAGTTCGGCAGCATGCATGCCAATCTCCTGCATCACCGGTAGGGCTTCGGCGAGGTCTGGAGAGAACTCGTCTGTTATGGCTGCGATGGGCAGCTTGGGGGTCATGGTCTGCATTTCTATACTGAGATTATGTTCTTCCGCCCTGAGCGCCCGAAAATTCTTTCGTTTGCCGAACGCGTGGACCTGTTGCGACAGGCCGGTTTTGGCACAGAGCAACTGCCCGACGGGCGTGTCAAAATCACCAAGCACGGCGTGGGCGCGATTGCCGGCGATACGGCCAGGAATGCGCCGGAGATAGAAAAGGCTGGCGTCCTGATCGGGAACGAGATTGCGACGCTTCTGAACGGCGGCTACCAGATGTTTTTGGAGACTCCGAGCGGCAGACGCCTGCCGGCAACCGCCGACCAGCTCAAAGCGCTACACGAGTTTGAAGCGGATGTGAAGGATGCGCTCGGCCTGACGGATCTGTACAACACTTCGCTCGGAACGACGAGCCGCAAGCACGTGTATGACCGCGTTTTCAAGCGTGACACGGGCGAGCAGCCGAAGCCGTGGGAGAGAAGAGAACATCGGGCGGCAGCTCCCGATACAAAGGGCTCTCACGGAAGCTAACGTTTTTCCGCGGGCGCCTGCATTTCGGGAGACATATACTAGGGGACGGCCGAAACGTCAAGTTTTTTCGGAGTTCATACGATGTCTTACCGGACTGGAGACCGGGCACGCGCCCACAAGAGGCGACATAAGCAACGCCTGCGCCGGAGTAAACTGCGAATGCTTCGACGGCTCTCGGCGCCGGCTGCGAACGGGCCGTAGCGATGGCCGAGGCGACTCCGGCACGCTCCGTCTATCATGAAAATTCAACTGAATGCCGGAGCAGAAAACACTGCCAGGCGCGATAGTTGCTCATATCGCGCAGCAGCTCAACATCCCCGTAAAGAGCGTTCTCGCCACACTCGAACTTCTCGATGAAGGCGGTACTGTACCATTCATTGCCCGCTACCGAAAGGAGGCCACCGGAAATCTGGACGAAGTCGCCATCGGCGCCATCCAGGAAAAAGTGGCATACTTCCGCGAGCTCGAGGACAGACGCGCAACAGTCCTCAGTTCGATCAGCGAACAAGGCAAACTCACGCCTGAGCTGAAGGCGAAAATCGAAGCGGCCCTCGAGCGCACGGAACTCGAAGATCTCTACCTGCCGTACAAGCCGAAACGGCGCACCAAAGCGACTATTGCCCGCGAAAAGGGGCTCGGACCTCTGGCCGAGTACCTGTGGAACCAGGTCGCGACCGATGTCCCGCTGGACACCTACGCGGCGACGTTCATTAATCCCGAGAAGGAAGTGAATTCCGCGGAAGAGGCGCTCGAAGGCGCACGGCACATCCTTGCCGAGCAGATCAGCGAGACGGCGGAGTTCCGCGGCCACCTGCGCCAACTCATGCTCGCCGAGGGCATGGTGGTGAGCCACGCGGCGGAAGACGCAGCGGCGAAGGACCCCGAAGGCAAGTTCAAGATGTACTTCGATTACCAGGAAGCCGCCGCAAAGATTCCGTCGCATCGCATGCTTGCCATCCGGCGCGGCTCAAATGAAGGCGTTCTGTATTTCCAGATCGAACTTGATGCTCTCAAGCCGGTTGCTTATCTCAAGAGCAAAGTCGTACGGGAAGCGGGCGACTGGGCGCCGCAACTTGAAACCGCGGTCGAGGATGCCTGGAAGCGGCTGCTGAACCTTTCCATTCAGACCGAAGTGCGGCTGGAACTGAAGGAACGATCGGATGCGGAAGCGATCCGCGTGTTCCGCGAGAATTTGCAGAACCTGCTGCTCTCGCCGCCCGCGGGCCAGCTCGGCGTGCTGGGCCTCGACCCCGGGCTGCGCACAGGGTGCAAGGTCGCGGTCGTCGACGAGACGGGCAAATTTCTGGACCACGGCGTGATTTATCCGCTGGAGCCGAAGAACGACACCGTGGGGGCAGCCAGGATACTGCTTGGCTTCATCCAGAAATACAACGTAAAAGCGATCGCGATCGGAAACGGAACGGGGTCGCGCGAAGCGTCCGCTTTCGTGCAGGATCTTCTGCGGGAGGCGAAGCTGCAGGGTGTTTTCAGCATCGTGGTGAATGAATCGGGCGCATCGGTGTATTCGGCTTCCGAGATCGCCCGGCAGGAGTTCCCGGATCTCGACCTCACAGTGCGGGGTGCTATCTCGATTGCGCGCCGCCTGCAAGATCCGCTGGCGGAACTCGTGAAGATCGATCCGAAATCGATTGGCGTGGGTCAATATCAGCACGATGTAGACCAGCGCAAGCTGAACGATGCGCTGGAGGGAACGGTGGAGAACTGCGTGAACAAGGTGGGGGTGGACCTGAACACGGCCTCGTTCGCGCTGCTGCGGCACGTAGCCGGCATTACCGAGCGCACGGCGCAGAAGATCGTGGAGTTCCGCAACGAGAACGGCCGGTTCCGCTCGCGGGTGCAATTGATGGCGGTTACGGGCTTCGGACCGAAGACGTTCGAGCAGGCGGCGGGCTTTCTGCGCATCCGGGGCGGCGAGAATCCGCTCGACATGACGGCCGTGCATCCGGAATCGTATCCGATTGTAGAGCGGATGGCGCAGTCGCTGAACGTTGACTTGCAGGAACTGATTGCGAAGCCGGCGCTGGTGGAATCTGTTCAGATCGAGAAGTTCCAGACCGAGAACGCCGGCGTCTACACGCTGCGCGATATCAAAGAGGAGCTGCGCAAGCCGGGACGCGACCCGCGCGATCAGTTTGCGGCTCCGCAGTTTCACTCGAATATCAAGGAGATTGCCGACCTCACGCCGGGCATGGTGCTGGAAGGCGCGGTGACGAACGTAACGAACTTCGGTGCATTCGTGGACGTAGGAGTGCACCAGGACGGCTTAGTGCACGTAAGTGAACTCTCCACACGCTTCATCAAGGACCCGAATGACGCCGTAAAGGTGGGGCAGATTGTGCGCGTCCAGGTGATTTCAGCCGATCCGAAGTCGAAACGTATTGCGCTTTCGATTAAGGCACTGCAGCAATCCGACCTGCCGAAGGTCAAGCACGGATCGAAGCAGCCGCAACGCAGCCAGCCGAAACCGCTATCGCTCGAAGACAAGCTTGCCAAGTTGTCGGATCGTTTCCGAACAAGGTAAATAAAACGCGGAGGGCGGCCAGCGGCCTCCCTCCGCGCTATGCTCCGAGGGCCCGAGCGAGGGAGAGCAGCCCGGCCGTGAAGGCGTCCTCACGGGAAGAGTCAAACCACGCCTCAATTGCGCTGACTATTTTGGCTGAGGATTCCGCGAGAGTTTCCTTGTCGGTACGGCACTCTACGTCGGGCTGGAACGGCGGTTCGTAGGGATCGGCAACGCCGGTGAATTGGGAGAGTTGTCCGCCTCTCGCGCGGCGGTAATGGCCCTTAGGATCGCGCTGCTCGCAAACATCAAGGGGCGCGTTTACGTAGACCTCGAGGAAATTCGCGCAGGACGCTCGCACTTCCGCGCGAACATCACGGTAGGGCGCTATGGCGGCGACGAGGGTCGTGATGCCGTTACGGTTCAGCAGTTGTGAGACCCACGCGAGGCGGCGCACGTTCTCATCGCGGTCCGGTTTGCTGAAACCCAGTTCCTTCCAGAGATGCGTTCGGACAACATCGGCATCGAGCACCTCCACGCTCCGTCTCTTGTTCCGCAGATCTTCACAAACGGCGGCCGCCAGGGTGGTCTTCCCCGCCCCGCTCAAGCCGGTAAGCCATACTGTAAGTCCGCTCGACCGGGCGTACCTACAAACTTGCGTCCCCAGTGCGGACGGCGCCGCAGCATGGAGGACCTCGGTGAAAGAGGGATCCAATTCGTAACGTTTGTACCTGTCAGTAAGTGATATTGTCAATAAACGTTAACTATTACGACAATTTTCAGTGAAACTCCTACAGTCCGGAGGAAAACCCTAAATTGACTGTCGAAGATTTCCGGCGTATCGCCCTCAGCATGCCCGGGGCGTCAGAAAGTGCGCACATGGGACATCCGGATTTCCGCGTCGCGGGGAAGATATTCGCGACTGTTTGTTATCCGAACGAGCAGTGGGGCATGGTGAAGCTGACGCCGGAGCAGCAGCACGAGTTCACAACCACCTGCCCGGCAAGCTTCAAGCCGGTGCCGGGCGGATGGGGGCGCCAAGGCAGTACCAGCGTTCAGTTGGAGACAGTGAACGAACAGCAGATGCGCGCCGCAGTTTTATCGGCGTGGCGCGCCGCTACAGCCAAAAAAGCTGCTAAACAAGCGCCGAAGAAACGCTCCGCTTGATACGCGCCCCGAGGCTTTCGGCGAGACCAATGGCGCCCAGGCCGGCGAGCAGGTGCAGGACGCGATAGACGTTGGGAGCGGTAGTCGACCCCAGCAGGCGGCGGAGGGCCATTCCGTAAGCGGCAACGATAAGACCAAACAGGATGGCGCGAACGACCAGCGCGCCGGACACTCGCGCGCGGATGGCGACGATGGCCAGAATCCAGAGCAGGATTACCAGCGTGACGCCGAGCTGCATGTGGATGCGAACCAGACTCTCGGTGTAATCGACGCGCGTCCAGAAAAGAGTGCCGAGTACGATCAATGCTACGCCGATCAGACGTATAAGATTCAGAAGGATCAAGTTTGCAGTTTTCATGTCGAATGAGTTATTGGTCCTTCCTGTTTGTATCATTCGAGGGGTCCCGGACCACCCAGGTTGGTGAGAGAATATCTGGAGATCGGGGTTAGTACGGATGAGGCTCATAAGAGGGCGCAGTCGGCTTCTTGTGTTCACGCTGGCGGTCTGTGGTTCAGGCGGTCTGCCGGGAGCCCTGAACGCGCAATCGGGCACGGATGCGCAGCAATACGCAAGCAGCATCCGTCAGACGTATAATTTCCGCTTCGGTCCGGACAAGCCGTCGACCCCCGGCAATGCCATGGCGCTCAGCCACGATTTCATGCGGCCGGGCGTGTTCCCAACAGCGGAATACTGCGCGCGCTGCCACCCGCAGGCGTATCAGGAGTGGCGGCAGGCACTGCACTCCAACTCGTTCCGGACCCCGTTTTACCGGACAAGCGTGAACATTCTGGCACGGACGAAGGGGATCGAGTTTACCCGGCATTGCGATAGCTGCCACAATCCGGTGGGAGTCCTTGCCGGGGCGATGACGCAGGATTCAAAGGTCGACCGCAGTTTCGATCAGAACGGCCTCACCTGCACGGTCTGCCATTCCGTCGACCATTTGCAGCCAACCATGGGGAACGGCAGTTTTGTCATGGGCGTGCCGGCCGTGATGGTGGACGAGAACGGCAAGCGCATTCCCGGCATTGCCCCTGACGCCGAGATTTTGGCGCATCCCGAGCGCCATTCGAAAGCGGTGATGAAAGATTTCTACCGCACGCCGGAGTTCTGCGCGGCATGCCACAAGGCCAACCTGCCCGACCAATTAAACGATTACAAGTTCATCCGCGCGTTCACAGTGTATGACGAGTGGCAGAATTCTAAGTTTTCGAAACGCAGTCCGTTGACGTTTTATTCGGCCGATTTCACGACATGCCAGAAGTGCCACATGATGCGCGAGCCGGCGCTCGAAAAGGAATATGGCGCGAAAAAAGGCACGTTTGCGACGCACCGCTGGCCGGCGGGCAACAGCGCGGTTCCTTTTTATTACGGCTATAACGAGCAACTGCAGAAGACGATTGAGTTCCTGAAATCCGGCTTGTATCTGAACGTCGATCTGTTCGCCATCAGAAAGGAAGCGACAGGCGACATGGCCGCACCGCTGGGGACTGTGCCGGTAAGCCTTTCGCCGAATGAAGTGGTCGAGACGATGGTGGTGATTCAGAACAAGAACATCGGACACTCACTCATTCCGGAAGTGCGGGACCTGTATGAGGCCTGGGTTGAGTTCGACGTAAAGGACGCCAGCGGCAAAGATATTTATCACAGCGGCTTCCTGAAGCCTGACGGCATGCTGGACGAGCGCGCGCATAGCTTTACGAACCGTCCGGTGAACCTTGACGGCGAGTTTGTGGACAACCACAAGGTCTGGACCATTCATTCAGTGGCCTATGACAACACGATTCAATCGGGCCGGTCAGCGCTGATACGCTATGAGTTCCGAATTCCGAAGGATGTGCAGGGGCCGCTTTCTATCACCGCGCGGGTGAATTACCGGCACCTGCGGCAGAGCTATTTGAACAACGTTTTCGGCAAGGATCATCCGGCCTATCCGGTAATTGAAATCGCCTCGCGCACGCGCATGTTCAACATGGGCGACAACCCGGCCGGCGCACGCGACGCGCACGATAATCCGGACTGGATGCGCTGGAACAACCTGGGGATCGCTTATCTGGATCAACTGCAGTACGCCGACTCCATGCATGCCTTCGAGCAGGTGGTCAAGCTGCGGCCGGATTACGCGGACGGCTTTATCAATCTCGGGCTGGCGAACATTGAGTGGGAGAAATATTCCGCCGCGCGCGCGTATCTCGAGAAAGCGCTGGTGCTCAGCCCCAACAATGCCCGCGCGCTTTACTACCTCGCTATCGTGGAGCGGCGCGAACGCCGCACCGCGGAGGAGATAGCGGACCTGGAGAACGTGGTGGAACAGTATCCGATGGCACGCGACCCGCGCCGCGAGCTGGGGATTGCCTACTATCAGGACCACCGGTATGACGATGCCAGATTACAGTTCGAGGCCTTGCAGTCAATTGATCCGGACGACCTGGCGGCGCACTATAACCTGGCCGTTCTTTATCGCCGCATGGGGCTGAAGCAGAAAGCCGCGGAACAGGCCGCGCTCTTTGCCACAAAACAGGTAGACCCCGGTGCGCCGACCTATTCGCTCGGCTTCCTCCGGAGACATCCGGAGATCTCGATCGAAAGCGTTCCGTGGCATATGCATAAGGACCCGGCGCTCGGCACGGAGTCCGCACAAAATCACTAAGGTTCAGGGGTCAAAAATTTGGATCGTAACCGTCGCCGTTTCATTCGTTCGCTCAGCCGCAGCGCGCTGGTGCTGCCGTTTGCGGATGTTCTCGCCTTAGCGACCCCGCCGTGGGTACGGGATGGCCAGCAACTGCCGGGGCCGATTGAACGCAGCTACAACGCAGTGGCGCGCCCGGCCGAGAAGGGGCCGAAGTCGCCGATTGAAGGCACGCCGCTGGGCGTCAGGTTTGTGGACGTGGTGAAAGAGGCCGGGCTGGCGGTGGAGACCATCTATGGCGGGGTCGGCAAGAATAAGTATCTGCTGGAGACCACCGGCTGCGGATTGGCCTTTTACGATTACGACCAGGATGGCTGGCTCGACCTGTTTCTGGTGAACGGGTGGCGGCTGGAAGGTTTTCCGCAAGGGCACGAACCTCATTGCCGCCTGTTCAAGAACAATCGCGACGGAACGTTTACGGATGTGACGAAGGGGTCCGGACTGGATCAGCGCACCGGATGGGGGCAGGCATGCTGTGTCGGCGATTACGACAACGACGGGCATGACGACCTGTTCGTCACCTATTACGGGCAGAACTCGCTATACCGCAATCATGGCGATGGCACGTTCACGGATGTGACGAAAGAGGCGGGCCTTATTCAACCGGGACCGAAAGTCCGCTGGAACACCGGGTGCACATTCGTAGATTATGACCGCGACGGACACCTGGACCTGTTCGTCGCCAATTACGTGGAGATGGAATTGAAGACGGCGCCTCCGCCGGAAGCGGGACCGTGCACTTATAAGGGTCTGCTGGTGGCGTGCGGCCCGCCGGGGCTGCCGGGCGGCAAGAACATCCTCTATCACAATAATGGCGATGGCACGTTTTCGGATGTCAGCGAGAAATCCGGCATGTGGAAGACCAAGGGAACCTACGGCCTGAGCGTGGCGGCATCAGACCTTGACAACGACGGCTGGCCGGACATCTATGTCGCCAACGACTCGAGCACTGCAACCCTTTACCAGAACCAGAAGAACGGCACGTTTGTAGATATCGCAATCGAGGCAGGTGCAGCGCTATCGCCCGAGGGCAAACCGCAGGCGGGGATGGGCGTCTCAATAGGCGACTATAATCGCGACGGCAATTTCGATGTCGTTAAAACAAACTTTGCCGGTGATACGGATTCGCTTTATACGAATCTAGGCGACGCAACTTTTGAGGACCGCACGTATCCGAGCGGGCTGGGCGTGAATACTCGCCTGCTGGGATGGGGCGTCGGCTTCTTCGACATGGATAATGACGGCTGGCTCGACATTCTCATGTCGAACGGCCACGTCTATCCGGAAGTGGATAAATCGAACGCCGACCTCAAATATGCCGAGCATAAGTACCTGTATCGGAATCTGCAGAACGGGAAGTTTGAAGAAGTAACCGAACAAGGCGGCCCCGGCATAATGGAGGCGGCCCCGGCGCGCGGCTGCGCGTTCGGCGATTACGACAATGACGGCGACATCGATGTAGTGGTGAACTGCGTGAATGCGATTCCACAACTGCTGCGCTGCGATTCGACGCTGAACAGAAACTGGATCAAGATCAAGCTGGTTGGAGTGAAGTCAAACCGCACGGGCATAGGGACGAGGGTGACGGTGGTGGCGAAGGTGAAACCGGACGCCCCGAAGCCGCTGACGCAGATGGAGGAGTTGCGCAGCGGCGGAAGCTACTTCTCGCAGAACGATCTGCGGCTGCATTTCGGGCTCGACCAGGCAAAGAAGGTTGACTACGTTGAAGTGCGCTGGCTAAGCGGGCAACTGGATAAGTTCAGCGATCTCGAGGTGAACCGTCTTTACACGCTGCAGGAGGGCGGCAAGATTCTGAAGTGCGAGGAGCTGAAGCCGGCGAAGAAGGCATGATGCGTTTACTGCTGCTGTTGTGTGCGGGCGCTGCGTTGTGTTCGGCGGAACAGGCTTGCCCGTGGATGAATGAGGCCACGGCGAGCGGCATTCTCGGCGGCTCGGCAAAGGCAACGGCGAAAAAGGGAGATTGCGAATTTGCTGCGGCGGAAGGGAAACTGCGCATCGACGTGGCGGTCACTCCAGAAGCCACTCAGCATTTCGCCAGCCTAAAAGTGAAGTGCGGAGCAGATGCGAAGGAGTTACCGGCGATCGGCAATGAGGCAGTTGCGTGCCTTGCACACGGCTCCGAACGAGTGATCGGCCGGGTTCGGGACCAGGTTTTCATCATCACCCTGAGAATGAAGGGCGCGGAGCCGGAGGCGCTTTTCGACAAGAGCCGTTTTGCGGCGGAGCAGGTATCAGGGATTCTGTTCTGAGCTGTGCGGGAGCTTCGCCGCACCCTGTTGCAGCTTTCTTTCCTTCTCTTTTGCCTCAGCAGCGCGGATATCGGCGGCGCGGTTAAAGGCGTCTTCGGCCGCTTGTTTATCGCCTTTCTTGCGTAAAAGCAAACCCAGCGTGTTAAACCCGCCGGCGTCGTTCGGGTCAAGCGCAACGGCATGGCGCAGGGCGTCGATGGCGCCGTCCACATCACCTTGCTGCTTCAGCACCGTACCGAGTTCGAACCACGCATCGGTGTAATCAGGACGCTGCTGGACGGCGGAGCGAAGATGCGCGACGGCCTTGTCGGGCTGCCCCATATCAACGTAGGCGGCCGCCACAGTGTAATGGGCTTCCACGATGGAGGGATCGAGTTGCAGCGCGCGTTCGAACTCAGCGCAGGCGTGCGGCAGGTCGTCACTCTGTTTGTAAGCGACGCCGAGATCGTAGTGAGCCGACGCAGTTCCGGGATGAGCCGTGACCACGGAGGATAGCTGCTTAATGGCCTCTTTGTAGTCGGCCGCGGCGATGTAGGCGTAACCCACGTTCACCTGAACCTGAACATTACCGGGCTCCTGCTGCAGGACCTTGCGGAATTCGCGCAGGCCGCCGGCCCAGTCGCCGGCATAAACGAGCACCATTCCGTAGTTATTGCGAACACGGTTGTTCCTGGGGTCAAGCGCGACCGCCTGAGCATAGGCAGAACGGGCTTCCTTGTAGTGCTTCTGCTGGCTGTGCGCCAGGCCCAGTTCGGCCCAGACCTCCGCGTTTTTGGGCAGTTGCTTCGCTGCCTTCGTCAGTTCCGGCACAGCTTTTTCGTAGCGGCCGGCCGCGTTATAAGCGGCACCCAGACGAAAGTGGTATTCGGCGTTCCCGGGTGCGAGGTTCACTGCCTTTTGCAAAGCGGGAATGCCGGCGGCATCCTGCTGCATCAGAAGAGCGGCGCCGAGATGGTACCAGGCATCCGCCATTTTCGGGTCGAGTTCAGTGGCGCACCGGAAATAGGGGATTGCTTCGGAACCTCGATTCGTTGCAGCGAGAATGAACCCGATCTCGTCCTGATAGACGGCTGATTTCGGATTTAACTGTGCAAGCTTTTGAAAATCGGCAAGGGCGCCTTGCGCATCACGCGCTGCGAGTTTCTGCCGGGCTGCGGCCTCGAGCAGCGGGATTTCCGCAGATGATTGCGCACCCAGGTGCACACAGAAAACAGCGCAGAGCAGACCAGAAGTGAAGCGCGACAACCACATATGTTAGCGCTCGAAGGCCTGGCCGCGGAGCACTTTGCCCGGGAGCGCATTGGTCATTTCGCCATGTGCGATGACCGGAATGCCGTTCACGAGAACGTATTCCATGCCGACGGAGAGCTGATTCGGATGTTCAAACGTCGCGACATCGTGAATCGTTTCCGGATCGAACACCACGATATCCGCCCACATGCCCTGCTTCAACACGCCGCGGTCTGTCAGACGCAGGCGCTGGGCGGGAAGAGCGCTGAATTTGCGAATCGCATCCGGCAACGTCAGGAGGTGGTCCTCGCGAACATATTTGCGAAGAATGCGCGGGAATGTTCCGTAGGCGCGGGGATGCGGGTGCTCCCGGGCGAGGACGCCGGTCGGCGCAGTGCCTTGAGAATCGTTGTCCACCGACACCCACGGCTGTTTGAGCGCATAGGCGACGTCCTGCTCAGACATGCCAAACACGGCAACGGACATGCCGGGATCCTGAATGAGCAGGTCGAAGATCGTGTCGATCGGATCCTTTCCCTGTTCCTTGGCGATCGCGGCGATGGTTTCCCCTTGCAGCGGCAAAAGTTTGGGGTTATGAACGACGCTTACAAGAATGCCCTCGGGACCAGGCACCTCAAGCCATTCGTTATCCCAGCCGGTGGCGTCGGTTTCCATTTGACGGCGGATACGCGCGCGGGTGGCCGGATCTTTCAAACGCTCGACCATCCTGTCATCGCCGCCGTCGTGGGCCCAGGGCGGAATGAAGGCAGAAAACGTGTTGAACCAGGCAGGGTACGCATAGGTATCGGCCTCCACGTCGATGCCGGACGCGCGCGCTTTGTCGATGCGCTCGACGATTTCCGGCATGCGGCCCCAGTTTTTTCGGCCGGCTGCTTTCAGGTGCCAGATCTCGACGGGAATACTGGCTTCGCGGCCGATGCGGAAGGCTTCATCGAGCGCGGAGTCAATGGCATCGCCTTCGCTCCGCATGTGAGTGGCGTAAATTCCGCCACATTTCGCGGCTTCGGAAGCTAAGGCGATCAGCTCCTCGGTGCTGGCGTAGGGCGCGGGCGCATACTGCAGCGAGGTCGACACCCCGACGGCGCCGCCAAGCATTGCCTGGCGGACGAGAGCCTTCATATCGTCGAGTTCGGCGGCGGTGGGCGGCCGATTCCCTTCCCCGATCACGTAGCGGCGAACCTGTGTGGCGCCGATATAGCTGGCGAGGTTGATGCCCATGCCCTGCCGCTCGATGCGCGCGAAATACTCGCGGAAAGTGGTCCAGTCGGGCTTGATACCGTACGCGCCCAAACCGCCCGCGTCGAGCGCGAGGAGCCGGGCGTTGAGCGGAGCAATGCTATCGCCCTCGCCGGTTATTTCGGTCGTAATGCCCTGGAAGATCTTCGACGGCAGGTGCGGATTGACCAGCATCGACGCTTCGGACTGCCCGAGCATATCGATAAAGCCGGGCGCGACGACCATGCCGTGCGCATCAATGAATTTTGCAGCGGCAGCGTCGCGGAGCACGCCAATACGGGCGATATGTCCGTTCGTGATGCCAATGTCGCCGGAGTACCACGGCGAACCGGTACCGTCGATGATGCGGCCGTTGCGGATGATGACGTCATAGTGTGGCTGGGCCGCGGCCAGGCCAGCGGCGAGTAAAACCGTGCATACGATGACACGGCACGTGTGAGAGACTTGTCGAATGCAAAAACGGCCAGGCAGTATAGGAAGCGCCATTCTTTGGATGTTTGTTCTCTCCATTCTTCTGTTCTGGTTGCCCATCGTCGGGCCATTTATAGCGGGTTTCGTTGGCGGCCGCAAAGCGGGCACCCTGGGTGACGCCATTCTCGCCGTGATTCTGCCCGGACTTATTTTTGCAGGAATCCTGTTTTTCCTCGGCACTATGTTGACCATGGTTCCGCTGCTCGGCTTTATTGCGGGAGCCGGCGGCCTCGCGCTTGCGTTTGCGCATATCGGCCCGCTGCTTATCGGCGCTATCATCGGGGCGGCAGTCTAGGCCTGCTGCTCGATGATTTGCCGGATATAAAGAAGATTGCGGCGCATGTCGGCTTCAAGCGTATCGGGGTGCGCATCGGTTTCGAGATTGGCATAGCCGGAAAAGCCGATGTCGCAGATTGCGTGAATGATGGGCGCGAACTGAATATCTCCCTCGCCGAGATAGTGCGGATTGTCCTTGAAGTGAAACTGGCAGATGCGGTCTTTGCCCAGCCAACGAATTTCTTTCACTACATCGAAACCGGCTTTGGTTGAGTTTCCGACATCGTAGTAGACGAGAACGTTCTTCGAGCGGGAACGCTCCATGATGCGCACGTTGTTTTCTGCGGAGATGGTGTCTTCAAGGCCCAGGATGATGCCGGCTTTCTCGGCTTCGGGCCCGAGTTCGCGGAGAGCATCGCCGACGAAGTCCATTTCTGCGGTGTTTTCGAGAGCCCACTTACCGAAGAACGGCAGCAACAGAACCCGCGTTTCGAGGGCTTTCGTCAGGCGGATGGAATCGGATACCCACTTCGGCGCAAGCGGATCGCTCTTCAAACCATTGGTGTGCAGGCGGTCTACGCAGGTTCCATCGATCGGAATTTTGTACTGCTTCGACAGCGCAAGATAACGCGCAATCGTCTCGGGATTATCGACGGGCAGTTTGTTATCGACGAGTTTGCGGCCGAAGGAAATCTGCACGCCCTCGAAGCCGAGGCGCGAAGCGAGCGGGACAGCAGCGGGGTCGGCGCCGAGGTTCAGATTCCAATCCGTCACGCCTATTCGGAGCTGTTCTTTGGCGCTGAAGGCGAGGCGCGTGCTTAAACCGGCTGCCGCCAGAGCGCGGATCAGGTCACGGCGGGTGAAGTGGGGCATAACCGTTAGGCGATATTGTATCGGCCTCGCGTCACGCGCGCGCGAGTTCGACCAATTCTCGGATGGCTGCGGTGACGGCGTCCGGAACGTCGAGATGCAGCCAGTGGCCGCAGTTTTCAAGCTGAATGTGGCGGCCGCGGCGGCTTTGGCGCGCCCACGATTCGCGCTCCGCGAGCTCGGCCTGGGTCGCGGTTGAAGCCGAAAGCACGGTAAGAGGTATGTCCTCGCGGAGCGGCATGGCAAGCGCGGCGCGCGCGTTGGTTGGAAGCGCTTCGAGCAGCGCGGCCATGGCTCGAAAGCTTTTGGCGCGGCTCCAGTGCGCACGAACGAGCGGCCAGATTTCGGGAGGCAGTTTGCGAACCTCGCCGATCAGCCGGTCGATGGCGGAGGTTCCTTTGCCGGCGCTGGCGCGCGCGATCAGGTTCGGAAGACGGCGGCCGCCGATGGCGGCAAGCCACAAGGCGAGGCGCACAACTCCGATACGCGCGAGCAGAGCACCGCGGCGGGAGAGACGGACGCCGCGCGCAAGACGCCCCAATTCGGAGTCGTTACCATTCGCCCATTGGATGAGCGAAACCGGGTCGACCATGACGATGCCCGCTACCTCTTCCGGATGTAGGTACGCATAAGCCCGAACGAGCAGGCCGCCGAAGGAATGCCCCACGAGAACATATGGCGGAGCGACTTGGGCGTTGCGGAGCAGGGTGCGAAGCTCAAACACAAGCTGCTCGGTGCTACGCGGAGCGCGGCACGCGGTGCTCCAGCCGAGGCCCGCGCGATCATAACTGCACACGCGGGCAAACCCGGCGACGCGCGGCTGGACGTACCACCAGCTCAGGGAAGTGGCGGCAATGCCGGCCTCAAGGATGACTGCCGGCGCCGCGACCCCCTGTTGATTGAAGTGCAGCCGGCAGGAGCCGATATCCACGAGCGTGCCCGTCAATCGGCGACCATCAACTCCCCGGGAAGGATAGGCCGCGTACGCGGCAGAAGTCCGAGAGACGCCGCAGAACCGAACGCGATGAGGACCAGGACGAAAACGCTCAGCTTCGTGAGATCCCCATGCGGGCCGCGCGGGAGCACTTTCCAAACAAACAGCAGCGCCGTCTGCGCCGCAGTGGCGGACCAGACCGCGGCATAAAAGTAGCGGCGTTCAAAGCCTTCGCCTTTGGTGGAGCGGCCGGCGCGGGGCAGCAGACCCAATGCGCCAAGGGCAAGAATAACCAGCAGCACGGGCAGGTAGCCGTAGTGGTAGATCTGGCGCATGTACCACTTGCCCGTGAATACAGCGCCGATCAACCCGATGAAATTCAGAAACGCGAAATTGAGCAACGCGTTCCAGGCGAACGAGTAGCATACGCGGCGGTAAAGGGGATTCGGTTTGTCTTCGGAGAAGCGCAGAATGTACGGACGGGGCTCGCAGCCCGGCAACTGCCCGAAGTGAGCGGCAATCGCCACTCCGAAGAGAACAAAGAGCAGCCATATCCCGTTACGGCTGCCGGGACCATGGGCGAAGAGATCAAAGGTAAGCGGGCCTGGGGCAAGAAAGAAAACCCAAATCCAGATTGGCATATGCGCGATGCGGTACAGCTTCTTGTTTCGTTCACGGATCTTGCGCTGGTGCGCATATTCGACTTGCAGGATCACCAGAACTGATCGTACTACTCGATAGAGCGCGAATCCGCCATGGGCGCGGGCGCATGCCGGGCATGCCACCACGTCCCGCCGAATGTCGCCGCCAGGATGCATGCGCCGCCGAACAGGGCAAGATAGCCGGGACGTTCACCATGCACGAGCCACGCCCAGATCGGGTTGAAAACCGGTTCAACAAGAAGGAGCGTTGCGGCTTCCAGCGCCGGAACATGGCGGATGCCGCGAGTAAGGGCTATGTAGGCGACACCCACCTGGAAGATTCCAAGGTAGAGCAGTATGCCGGCGTCGCGCGCGTCTATGTGCCTCACGGGAACGGCCATCGGCAGGCAGATCGCGAACGCCATCGCATTGCCGAGTACCACGACAGAGCCGGCCGATTCGACGCCGCCCGTTTTGCCGAGCCAGCGAAGGCCGGTAAGAGTCAGGGCCCAGGTGAATCCGGTTGCCAGCGCAAGCAGATTCCCTCGCGAAGGGTGAGGCGCCGTAACGAAGGACTGTTGATAGCCCGTGAGTAAAAGCACGACGCCAGCCGCGACTGCGGACATCACGACAATGTCGGCCCGCCGATTCGGCTCGTGGAGCAGCAGCGGACCCAAGAGCAGAACATAGAGGGGTGCGGTGGCCTGCAGGAACACCGCATTGGCACTGGTGGTGAGCCTGGTAGCGAGAACGAAAAGAACCAGCGTGGCCGCGTAGGCAACGCTGATGAGGAAAGTTCGCAGCGTCCAGCCGCGGCGCGCTTCAGGAAGAAGCAGCCAGATGGTAATGGCCGCAATGCCCGAACGGAAACCGGCGACCTGCCAACTCGAGAGCGTACATCCTTTGATGGCGGCGCCACCCGTGGAAAACAGGAAGGCAGCCGTGAACAGCAGAAAGCGATTGAGCGCCTTCGTCGAGTTGTCCGGTAGCACGCGCGCCCTAGTGTACGCCGGAGAAATCCGCTCCGCCAACCAGCACAACCGTTTTAGCGTCCTGTGAGCGGCCAACCTGCCCGGTTTCCTTCGGCTCCTTCGGAGCGACGGCTTCCGTCCAGGCGGCGTAGACACGATTGTTGTAGGCCGTCGTCCATGTGTAGTCGCCAAGGAACGCCCCTTGGGGATCGAACGCAGTCTTCGTCCAGGCGTAGTTGGAGAACGTTTTGCCGCCGTCGAGGGAACGCGCGAGCGTAATCTGTGCCTTCCGGTTCTGCGGATCATCCCGGCGATCGTAAAACTCGACATAGACGGCGCCGGTTTTGGTGTCGACTGCGAGCCATTCGTAGAACTGATCTTTTCCGTCGTGTACGGGATCGTTATTGACGCGGACGGGGTGAGACCAGGTGCGGCCATGGTCGCCTGACGACGCCAGGAACACATCGATATCACCGTTGGTGTAATCACTCCAGCAAAGGTAGAGCTTGCCGGTGTGGGGATCGATCGCGATCTGCGGAAAACCTTCGACCCGCGAGACGCCTGTCGTTTCGCCGATGTAGGGCGGGCCCACCTCGATGACCGGGCGGGACGGGCTGAAGGTCTTCCCTCCATTGTGCGATTCGGTCAGCACAATGGAATTGCCGTCGTCCCAGGCGGCATAGATACTACCGTCGGGCGCGATGGCCTGGACGAAGCCGCCGACCGAACCGTTATCGTCGCGCGGGAGGCCAGCGTGCGCGCTGATGCGAACGGGCTCCGACCAGGTCTGCCCCTGGTCTGTTGAACGGGAAAAGAGCACGATGGATTGGGCGATTTGCCATTCGACCCATCCGACGTACAGCGCACCTGCGTAGGGGCTGTCGGGTTGGGTATCGGCGAAGATACGCGGCTCATCCTCGAAAGGAACGTCGCGCGCGCCGGGCGCGCTGAACGCTTTAACCTCGACGGCCTTGCGGTCCCAGGTCTTGCCGCCGTCGAGAGACCGGCGAACGTAAATGCCGTTCCTGCCGGAATCATGCGCCCAGTAGGCAGCGGTCCCGAGCTTATCGAATGCCAGATAGCACAGGTACGCATGCCCCTTGTTATCGAACGCGACGGATACGTCGCCCGCAACTTTCCAATCGGCCGGGCCGCTGCCAGAAGCACGGGTGAATGTGCGGCCGGCATCCGTGGAGTAGGCCGCTGTTGCGGTGCCCTCCACCTTTACGCCGCCTTGCATCACCGTAACGATCTGATTTGAGTTGTTTGGATTGAAAGCAATACCAGGTTCCGAGTAATGGCCGCCTTCCGGCGACACTCTTACGACCCACGCACCCGGAGCAGGCGGCAAGGGCGATTGCGCGTATGCGATGGAACAGAAGGCAATTCCCAGCGCAAAGTTGCGGACAGGACCAAGCGGCATGGCCTCTATTGTCTCCAGGGCGATTTTTCTCTCGCGACATACCGGCGTGTTGCAGGCGCTCTCGCTTTTCTGGTAGTACAACAGTGTGATGAAGCGAATCCTGGCAATACTCGCAGTGACAGCGATGTCTCTTTCGGCCCAGGAATGGGCTAAGCAGCGGCTGGAGCAGTCTCCGAGACACCGCGAATGGGTCACGGTGAAGCACGACGGACGCTCGGTGGAAACCCTCATCGTTTATCCGGAAGTAAAAACCAAGGCGCCGGTGATTCTGGTGATTCACGAGATTTTCGGGCTGACTGATTGGGCCCAGGAAGTCGCCGACGAGTTTGCCGCGGCAGGTTACATCGCGGTGGCGCCGGATCTTCTTTCCGGCATGGGAACCGACGGCGGACGAACATCGAGCTTCGACCAGAACGGGGCGGTTGAAGCCGTCAGCCACCTGCCGCCTGACCAGATCACCGCGGATTTGAACGCGGCTGCCGATTACGGCCTGAAACTGCCAGCCGCCGGCGGGAAGCTGTTTGTCACGGGATTCTGCTGGGGCGGCGGACAAAGCTTTCGGTACGCTACAAATCGCCAGAATTTAGCCTCGGCGTTCGTTTTTTATGGCCCGCCGCCGGACAAGGAAGCGATGGCGCGGATCAGCGCGCCGGTGTATGGCTTCTATGGCGGAAACGATTCGCGCATCGATGCCACCGTACCGGAGGCGAAGGAATCGATGAAGGACCTCGGCAAAATGTACGATCCGGTGGTCTACGACGGCGCAGGGCACGGATTCATGCGTGCGGGGGAAGCGCCCGATGCGAAGGAAGCCGACAAGAAGGCGCGCGACGAATCCTGGGTACGGCTGAAAAAGTTGCTTAAGCAGCATTCATAGGGTGATAGCTATCAGCTATCAGCTATCAGCTATCAGCTATCAGCGCTCAGCTATCAGCTCTCCTGAAACTGCTCCGCTAGCGCAGAGGTAAGCGGTTTTAGTCTGCGGGCAGAAGCTGGTATCCCATAGCTGCGGCGAGGCGTTGGAGGGTGTGCTGTTGTCGGGTCTGACGGCGTTTTTCGAATTCCTGGGCGCCGCGATCA
>JAFAKX010000141.1 GCA_019234945.1 Silvibacterium sp. | reverse complement strand
GTCGGCAACACGGTCGATGGTCTTCGCGGGAATGGTAATGACGGCCTGGCGCGCCAATGCCGGACTATTGATGCCCAGCACCTGCTGCTGTTCATTGACCAATGCACTGCCTGACTGACCGACGTATAGCCGTATATCCGGACGGATGAGCTGGTCGATTGCGCCGCCGCGCCAGGTTCGCCATGCGCTTCCGGTACGGGCAATGATCCCACAACTAGCAGAAATATCTCCCAATCGGGAGCGACCGACCGACAGCACAACTTCTCCAGCGCGCGTGACCATGCCTTTCTCGCTTTGGGCTGGAGTCAAGCCATCTGCTTCTATGCCAAGCACGGCGAGATCAGTCGTTGCATCACTCGCAATTAGACGTGCGCCAAGCGGTTCTCCAGCGTGGATGATCTTGATGCCTTCGCGCCGGCGAAGGGCGTGTTGCGTTGTTATGATTAAGCCAGGCCGCCAAACTACGCCGCTGGACGTCGACCTTCCTCTACTGTCAATCGCAACGATGGAGTTCTCAAGAGCTGAGATTGTGTCTGCGAAGGAACTCGACAGCAGAGTCCAGAGTGACTTTTCCGTTCCGGTTGCCACGATATCTCTCCTTACACGGGTTATCGTGACACGAACACCACCCCGGGGACATCCGCCGGTTGACTAGGACAGAATTGAAAAAAGGAACCGGGCCGTAACCTTCCTCCTGTGCGAACGGTTTACTCTTATGTACGGCCAAACCACGGAGAATTCGTTGAAGGCTTTGAAGAAAGAAGCGGACGAGCGGCTTCTTATCGAGGCTGCGCAGCAGGACCCCGCCCGCTTTGCCGACCTTTACGAACTCAACTTTGAACGCGTCTACGCCTACATTGTGCGTCGGGTTCAGGACCGAGCGGAAACCGAAGACCTGACGGCGGAAGTTTTTCAGCAGGCGTTGGCCAACATCAAACGCTTCGAATGGCGGGGAATCCCGTTTGCCGCCTGGCTGTTCCGCATCGCGGCCAACCTGATTTCCGATCGCCGGCAGCGCTCGGGGCAGGAAGTGGCGGTAGATGCCGAGCAGATGGAGTCAGCCGCGGTCTCGCCGGCAGAAATCGAGGAAGTGGAGCGGCGAGCCACGCTATTTTGCCTGGTCGACAAGCTCCCGGCGGAACAGCGACGCGTGGTGATCTCGCGGTTTGTGGAACAGAAAAGCATCAAGGAGGTCGCAAGGGAAATTCGCAAGACGGAATGAGCGGTGAAGCAGCTACAGTTCGCGCGCTGAGCAGCTTGCGCGCGCGCATGGAGAGTGCCGATGCCTAAGCGCTCTCTACAACCCGGAGCTGACGGCCAGAAGAAGATCGAACAGCTGAACAAAGCCATCGACGCAATGCTGGCGCGGAATGATGGGCGAGTCGGCACGACGGAGCCTGAAATCGAGCGGTTAGTGCGTATCGCGGCGGAATTGCGCAATCTGCCGAGTGCGAGTTTTAAGGCACGATTGAAATCCGAATTAGAAGGGAGAAATCGCATGTCTACCGTTGTCGAGCCGGTCGTGGCCGCCCGCATGACGGCATCACCAAGGATCGCTTTCCGCAATGCATCCAAAGCGATCGAGTTTTACAAAGAAGCCCTGGGGGCAAAAGAGACATTCCGCTTTGAAGTCGAAGGGCATATTCCTCATGCCGATCTGGCCTTCGGCGATTCGACGATCTCTGTGTGCGAAGAATGGCCGGAGGGCGGCCGCTTCAGTGCCGAAACCCTGGGGTATTCACCGATTTCGCTGTCGATCCACGTTGGCGACGTGGATAGATTCACGGAGAGCGCGGTGGCGCATGGAATGAAGCTGGTGCGCGCCCCCCAAACTCATTTCTATGGACACCGCGACGCCCTGCTGGCCGATCCTTTCGGCTATTCGTGGAATTTGTGGACAGTGATCGAAGAAATGTCGGTCGAGGAAATGCACCGCCGGATGAAAGGCGTGACCCAAGGTCCAGAGGGCGCCAAGATTCCTGAGAAGCGCGGAAAAGGCGTGGATCCGGTGCCTCGCGGCTTCCGCATGGTAACGCCGTATCTGGTGGCCGAGGATGGCTTGGCGCTTCTGGAATTCACGAAGCGGGCATTCGGCGCAGAAGAACTGCTCCGGGCGGAAACGCCGACGGGCGTCCATGCTGAGGTGCAGATCGGGGACACCCGGCTGATGATGGGCGGCGGCGTTTCCCGCAAGAAGTTTACGGGCGCCCTTCAGCCCAATACGCTGCATACATACGTCGAAGACGTAGACGCCGTTACGAAGCAAGCCGTGGCGGCAGGAGCCACGCTCATCGACGAGCCTCGCGATCAGGAATATGGCGAGCGCTCCAGCACCATCAAAGACTCTGCCGGCAATTTCTGGTATATCGCCACCTCCAAGGGGGAGAGCTACGTTCCCCAAGGACTGCACAAAGTCAATCCGTATCTTCACCCTCGTCGCGCTGAGCCGTTCATTAGCTTCCTGAAGCGGGCTTTCGCAGCAGAGGAAGTCGCGAAGTACGCGTCGCCCGATGGGGTGGTCCATCATGCCGTGGTTCGCGTCGGAGACTCGGTGCTGGAGATGGGCGAAGCTCACGGCAAATACGAGACGATGCAGGCGATGTTCTACCTGTATGTGCCGAACATGGAGGCCGTGTATCGGCAGGCGCTGGCGGCCGGTGCGACTTCATTCCAGGAGCCGACCGATCAGACCTATGGCGACCGTAATGCCGGAGTCAAAGACGCGTTCGGCAACACGTGGTACATCGCCACGCACGTGAAGGACGTGCGCTAAAAGGAGGAGGATTACACTCTGACCCCGTCAGAGACCGCACAAGTGCTCGGGACCGCAGCCGAATACAAAGTGCGCGAGGTGGAGGACAGAAACTCAGGAGTCGTCCTGAACTGTGCTTGGGCCCCAGCATCTACGTCAGGACAAAGAACTGAGTAGGCTGCGAGCTTCCCGCATCGCCTGAGTCGATGAGGCACGGTTATCGCGCGTGAGGATCAGCACACCACTTTGAAGGTAGGCGCGATCTTGCAGAGCTTTCTGAGGCAAGTATCATTAATGTCCTGGGATGAACCATCATCGTCGACCTATTCTTATTGACACGGACACAGCAGCCGACGATGCCGTCGCACTGATCATGGCTCTGCGCTCGCCGAGAGTTGAGGTCAAAGCAATCACCACCGTCGCCGGTAATGTTACGGTGGAACAGGCGACACGAAACGCACTCTTTACGGTGGAGCTATGCGGCGCGGAAGCTCCGGTCTCCAGCGGGGCTGCAAAACCGCTGGAGCGTGAACTCCAGACTGCAGACTGGTTTAATGGACAAGATGGACTAGGCGACCACGGATATGGGCCATCTGTGCACGCAACTGCCTCAGGATATGCTGTCGATGCTATAGTCGCCGCCGTTCAGTCGACGCCGGGAATCGAGATCATCACGCTGGGGCCACTTACAAACCTGGCATTGGCTCTGGAGCGCTTCCCCGAGCTCGTCCATTCCATGAGCCGGTGTGTCGTGATGGGTGGAGCGCCTTGCTGTGAAGGCAATGTGAGTCCTGCTGCTGAGTTCAACATCTGGGTTGATCCTGAAGCCGCCCGGGCGGTCTTCGAATCCGGCGCGCCAATCGAAATGATCGGCTGGCATCTGGCGCGCTTCGATGCAGTTCTGAATGAACGTGAGATCCGGGAAGTGCTGGCGCTCGAAACACCGCTAGCAGAATTTGTGATCCGAGCAAACAGCACAGCCGCGACGGCCTATCACGTGCAGACGGGTGAAACCGGCATCTCTCTGCCTGATCCGGTAGCAATGGCAGTTTTGCTCGATCCGAAGCTGAAACTCGAGGTAAGCCGCCATTATGTAGCGATCGAGTGCAACAGCGACCTGACTAGGGGGATGACCGTAGTAGACCGGTTAGGTGTCGCGGCGGATTCAAGGAACTCTGTTGTCTGGAGCGAAGTGATGCGGAGGGGCCAAAAAATTGAGATCTGCTGGAAACTCGATGTGTCAGGGTGGAAGGCAGAACTGCTCGCCGCTCTGAAATCGGCACATAATGTCGTCCAGCAGCATGACGGCTAATACACGCATACACCAGCCAACCTTATTCAGCCAAATCTGCGCTCTACCGCGAGTATGTGGCAGAGCAGTTTCCTGGCTACAACCAGCTGACACGGTGGGGACTTTCTCGGCAGTTTTCTCTCGGAGTCACACTATTCGTGGCCTCCAGCGGCCAGTTTCGCCGGGACTTGTTGAAAGTGTTTGTTTATTTTTCTGGAACTTGCCTCGGGACGCAGGACTAAAACTCGTGCGCAGGTGGTTGGAGCACTGCAAAGTACAATCTTGCGTTGTATACAACAAGAACCAGTCAAGCGGTTTGAATAGTGAGGCGAACAACAATGATGAAAAAGCGTTCTGCATGCCAACTCCTATTCGTCGGCATAGCTTTTACGGGGGCCCTCCTGGAGGTTGTAGCTTGTTTTGCAGCCGACAGTGCCGCTTCCATGCCTGACATGCAGTGGCGCATGATCGGTCCGTTTCGTGGTGGACGGACGCGCGCCGCAGCTGGCGTTCCTGATCAACCAAATGTCTTCTATGTGGGTCAGGTCGACGGCGGCGTCTGGAAGTCGACGGATTATGGGCGAACATGGAATCCAATTTTCGATAGCGAGGACACGCAATCGATTGGAGCGATCGCGATTCGCCCCGTCAGACAGCAACATCATCTACGTGGCCAGTGGCGAGGGACTGCATCGGCCCGACCTCTCTGTTGGAGATGGCATCTATCGCTCTTCCGACGCGGGAAAGACATGGACGCATTTGGGATTACGTGACAGTCAGCAAATACCGACGCTCGCCGTCGATCCGACGAATCCTGACAAGCTATTTGCCGCGGTCCTCGGTCACCCTTATGGGCCAAACCAGGAGCGAGGTATTTACCGCTCAGAAGATGGCGGGCGGACCTGGTCGAAGGTCTTGTTCAAGGACGAAAACACAGGTGGTTCTGATGTAACTATCGATCCAAAGAACCCAAAGGTGGTGTATGCGTCACTATGGGATGCGCGTCTGGGGCCATGGGAGGACAGAAACAGTTACGAAGGTACGAATGGAGGGCTCTTCAAGTCGACTGATGGAGGCACTACTTGGACACCGCTGACGAAGGGTCTTCCCACTGATCTAGTGCAGATCAATGTCGCCATCGCCGGGAGCGATCCGCAGCGCTTGTACGCTACGATTTCGACCAAAGCGGAGGGCGGATACGCTTCTAACCAGGGCCTGGGCGTTTATCGATCGGACGATGCAGGCATGAGCTGGCGAAAGATCACGGACGATCCAAGACCGGCGATGAAGATTGGTGGCGGGGATCTACCGGTGCCGGTGGTCGATCCGGTGAATCCGGATGTGGTCTACAGCACGAGCATCGTTACCTGCAGGTCGACGGACGGTGGCAAAACATGGATCAGCCTGCGAGGAGCGCCGGGTGGGGATGACTATCAAAATCTCTGGATTAACCCACACGACCCGCGGATTCTGCTGCTGGTAAGCGATCAGGGCGCCGTCATCAGTGTGAACGGAGGCGAAACCTGGAGTTCCTGGTACAACCAGCCTACGGCGCAACTTTACCACGTTGCGGCTACCTACGGTTTTCCCTACCAGGTCTGCGCTGGTCAACAGGAAAGCGGCTCGGTGTGCACATCGACGCGTGGCAATGACGGCGAAATTACCTTCCGGGAATGGCATCCCGCTGGAATCATCGAGTACGGCTATGCGGCGCCCGATCCGGTACACCCTGAGATTGTTTATGGAGCGGGACGCACGGAGGTGACCCGCTATGACATGGTGACTGGCCAAGTTCAGAACATAACTCCGCTGCCGATGCGCAAACAGGAATTCCGCGCCAACCGGACCGAGCCAGTTCTCTTTTCACCGGTTGATCCTCATACGCTGTACTACGCTGCCAATCATTTGTTTAAAACGACTGATTATGGCCATACATGGCAGATCATCAGCCCTGACCTGAGTGGAGAGAACACAGGGCAGCTGCCATCCGTGCCGGCGCTCAAGCCCGACCAGCAAGCCGAACGTCGAGGAGTTATCTATTCGGTTGCCGCCTCTTACAAAATGGACCAAACAATCTGGGCAGGAACTGACGATGGGCTGGTATGGATCACGCGGGACGGTGGTGCGAACTGGACGAAAATTACGCCCCCCGGTGTAGCGGCCTGGAGTAAGATCGCGCAGATCGACGCGTCGCGTTTCGATGACAATACGGCTTACCTGGCCGTGAACCGGATGCGGGTCGACGACCTTCGCCCCTACGCGTACCGTACGCACGATGGTGGAAAGACATGGCAGACAATCGCGGCAGGACTTCCCGAAGACGCGCCTGTGAACGCGGTCCGCGCAGACCCTGTGCAGCCGGGACTGCTGTATGCGGCAACGGAGCACGCGGTGTGGACTTCCTTCGATGACGGGGAACACTGGCTGACGCTTGAGTACAATCTGCCCCACACATCGATGCGCGACCTGGTGGTGAAAGATGACGATCTGATCGTAGCAACGCATGGGCGCTCTTTTTGGGTCCTTGATGACATAACCCCGCTGCGCCAACTCGCGGCAGAAGCAGGAAAGAAGCAGGCGATGCTGTTCAACCCGGCTTCAGCATGGCGTGTGCGTCGCAGCACAAATACCGATACACCACTGCCAGCCGATGAGCCTGCGGGTCAGAATCCGCCTAATGGTGCGATTATCGACTATTGTTTGCCGCAAGATGTGCACGGTCCAGTGACGCTTGAGGTGCTGGACTCGGGTGGCCAAGTGTTGCGCCGTTACAGCAGTCAGGATCCAGTGTCGCCTACTCCAGACCAACTACGAACAAATCTTATTCCTCCCTATTGGCCGCAGGTGCATGGGCCGCTTCCGTCGACAGCAGGCATGCATCGCTGGGTTTGGGACATGCGTGAGACAGCTCCTACTTCAACACATAGTGAGTATCCGATATCGGCGGTACCGTATCGGACGCCACTTACTCCGCAAGGACCCCTGGTACTGCCGGGCAGCTACACCGTAAGACTTACTGTTGACAGTAGCAGCGCGTCGGTGTCGCTGGTGGTAAAAATGGACCCGCGTGTCCAGATTTCCCCCGCAGATCTTGAGTCCTTGCATACGGCACAGGTGACTATGGCAGCATCTCTCGACGCGCTGGCAAAGGCTGCTCTGGCTGCTCACTCGGTGCAGGAGCAGATATCTTCTCGGCAGAACACCGGCATCGCCACCCACCTTGCTCCATTCAGCGCAGCATTGAAGATTCTGCTCGATGGCACTGGTCCGGATGCAGCGAAGCGGCTGCCGGGCATTGACGAAGTGGCTTCGGAGTCATCGCAGTTGTATGGCGAATTGCAGCAGGCCGATGCACTACCAACTCCAGCGCTGCAGGAAGCTGCATCGCACGTCGTGGCCGAGGCGAAAGAATTACTACCCGGTTGGGAAGAATTTAAGCAAAAGCAACTGCCTGCACTAAACGATCAGCTACGAAGGGCCCACCTTGCGCCGATCGATCTGAATCACAAGACTGACAACATTCCCGGAGAGGGAGACGAAGACTAACAATTCGAGAGAACATGCACCGAGGACGGAAGTTGATGCGAGTGTCGGAGTGGCGCTATATGCAAACGTTGTATAACCCAGCCCGAAGCAGAACATAAACTGCGGATCGACACTCTCGCTATCGAAGTAGCCATATCGGTATTCGGGCGGGAATCCGCAAAATATAAGGTTATCCGCCAGTTGGTGATACGTTAGACCTTGCACATCTCCGGAAGTTGTCCTATTGCCTTCCCATACGTGCGTGTGTACACTGAGACCTATTGGCATGCCATAGGAGTTTGCGCTGATGGGCGACAAAACAGACGTCTGGCAAGGGACACTGGCTCTCATGGTCCTGCGCACCCTTGAGACCATGGGACCGCAACACGGCTACGGGCTGGCGCGACGCATCGAGCAAACCAGCGGAGACGTTCTCGCGCTGAATTACGGCACGATATACCCCAGTCTTCTGAAGCTGGAACAGGAAGGCTACATCCGCTCCCAATGGGGAAACTCTGAGAACAATCGGCGCGCCAAATTCTACGAGCTGACCAAAGCGGGACAACGGCAGTTACGCAAAGCGACCCAGGAATGGAACCAGACGACCGAAATCCTCGCCCGGTTCCTGGAAGATGCAAGCGAAGTCTGACGGAGCACGCCATGAACAAGCTGCGAGCGTTTTGGATTCGGCTCTTGAACACTCTGCGCAGAGCGCACGACGACGAGGACCTTGCGCACGAACTCGAATCCCACATCGCCATGGACACTGAGCGCGGCGTGCGAAACGGCCTGTCCCCCGAAGAAGCACGCCGGCAGGCGCTGATCCGTCTCGGCGGAATGGCACAGGTGCATGATGCATATGGAGGGCGACGCGGCCTGCCCTGGCTTGAGTCCTTCTTACGCGATCTTTACTACAGCGTGCGATCCCTTGCCCGGAATCGTCTGGTAACCGCCGTCGCTATTCTGTCAATCGCCTTGGGCATAGGATCGAACACGACCATCTTCTCCATCGTCAGCCGTTTCATGTTGCGTCCAGCTCCAGTGGGCGATCCGGGCACTTTGTTGTCGCTGCACATTCTGCACGACGGCGATCGCTGCTGCAATCAGTTTCCATGGCCCGTGTACGCCGATCTGCGCGAACAAGCCAAAGTATTTTCTGATGTCGCGGCGTATTTCGATCTGATTCCGGCCTCGATCAGTGGAGGCACAGAACCGGAGCGTGTCTGGCGTCAGGGTGTGACTCCCAATTTCTTCCGGGTGGCTGAGATGCCGATGGTGATGGGAGCAGGGTTCTCAGGCTCGGACGAAAAAATGCCGCTGGTCGTTTTGAGTGAACGACTGTGGAGACGCCGATTTAATAGTGACAAGAATATCGTCGGCAAGAGCGTCATCCTGTCCGGACACATTTTCACCGTCACAGGAATTGCTCCCGCCGCTTTTCACAGCATCGACCAGATTCTCAACGCGGAGTTCTGGGTCCCACTTGGCATGACGCCACAACTTGCGGCTAGCCTGCCTCCGCACGATTCGCGCGAGTATCACTGGCTGTCTGTCATTGGTCGCGTTCGCCCCGGCGTAACCCGCAAGGATGTCATCGCGGAATTGAGCACCATCGCCGATCGCCTCGCCGCCAGCTATCCGGCGACTGATAAAGGCAATCACTTTGCGTTCGAGCAGGCGGGGTCGTTACCTCCTTCGGGGCGAAGCACTGTCTTGTTATTTCTCAGCGCGCTGGCGATTGTCGTCCTGCTGCTGTTGGCCATTGCGGGATTCAATGTGGCTAATCTGCTGTTTGCGCAGGCCATAAATCGACAACGCGAAATGGCTGTGCGGCTCGCCCTCGGCGCCACGCGCGGGCGATTGCTCCGGCTGTTTATGCTGGAGAGCCTGTTGCTGGGCCTGGGCGGCGGAGCGCTAGGGGTGCTGCTTTCGGTGTGGTCAACTAAGGCGTTATCGTCGCTTCGATTGCCTGTTCCCGTTCCGCTCGATTTAAGTGTGAGTATCGATGGCCGCACGTTGGCCTTTACGTTCCTCATTAGCGTGCTATGCGGTCTTCTTCTGGGCCTGGCGCCGGCGTGGGCAGCTTCGCGACCGAGGATTGCGAATGCTCTGAAGGGAGACGCCGGATTCGAAGTGAGAGGCCGTCGTATCAGCCCACGCAATTTCCTTGTGGTTGCGCAGGTCGCGATGGCACTCGTCCTCCTCACAGTTACGGGCCTGTTTTTGCGCAGCTTAGAGAGCGCATCGCAGATAAACATCGGCTTCAAGACACGCGGATTACTCATGCTCTCCATCGACCCGCGCTTGAACGGATACTCGCCGCTCAAGATCGGCGCCTTCCTGGCGGAATTGCGCGAGCAGGCAGCAGCGCTGCCCAGCGTGGACACCGCGGTGTGCACGGATGTGGCTATGCTTTCCGACGGAAACCGCAGCGACGGGTTCACGGTTGGCGGGCGATCCGCGAAGGTTGATTCGTCCGTACTGGCGGATCTCTACATGGTTACGGCCGGCTATTTCGACGTATTCGGCATACCACGCCTGGCAGGGAATGACTTCAACCACGAGACCGCCAGTGGCCCTCGCGTCGCCGTGATCAACAGGGCCTTCGCCGACAGGCTGTTTGGCGGAGCGAATCCGATTGGGCAGCGCATCGACGGCGGCGGTTGGACTTACCAGATCATTGGCGTGGTAGGAAACGCCAAGTCTCGCACTCTTGGCGAAGATACCCGCCCCATCCTCTACCGCTCGCTCGATCAGAGCATCGCCAACGATCCCTCGATGATGGGTTACACGCTCATTGTGCACACACGGGGCGATCCAGCGGGGATCGCTGAAGCTCTGCGCCGCGAAGTGCACCGGCTTGACCCAACGATGGCCATCTACAACCTCGAAACGATGGACGAGCACGTGCGAACAGCATATGTACTGCCGCGCGTGGCGGCCATGCTCTTCGGAGTGTTCGGCGGAATCGGGTTGGTGCTGGCTACAGTGGGCTTGTACGGCGTCATGAGCTTCGCAGTCACCCGGCGTACGCGAGAAATCGGCATCCGTATGGCCATCGGCGCGCAGCCCGCAGCAGTATTGCGGCTTGTTTTGCGCCGGGGCATGACGCTCACGTTTGCAGCACTCGCGCTCGGCTGGCCCGCAGCATGGATGCTGGCGAAGATCGCTTCAAATTTTCTCTACGGCATCTCACCGCACGACACGCTCACGTTCACCTTGGTGCCGATCGTGCTCCTCCTGGTTGCGCTTGTCGCCGCCTGGATCCCTGCCCGCCGCGCCGCTTCGATCAACCCGACCCAGGCATTGGGAATGGACTAGTGGGAAGTCTGCCAGCGTCCTGCGAACTGCCGTGACTCCAAATCTCAACTGTTACGTACAGGCCGAAGCGCTCATGAATGTGTTCAAGGGCGTAGGTGCCGGTAGGAGTCGTTCGTCCAGGAGATGAACTCCTGGCAGGTAACCATCAGTTGCCGTATCCGCAGTGTTCCAAGGGGCGCAGCTTTTCGCTGGGCGGCCATGGGAACCGATCGCTCACCCCGCTCCTCAGATCAGCCGTTCCCATTATCGTGAAACACCCTTTGATAAATTCAAGCAGCAATTCCCGGCCAGGACAGCCGTTATTCGGGTTGCTTGCGAGCCTCTTCGAGCCGGGCCGCTTGGGTCATTAGATAATTCTGTTCCGGAATGCTGGTGGTTCCGGCCGCGGCCGCTCGATAGTGATGTACGGCCTTCTCGAAATCTCCAAGCATCTCGAGCAAATGCCCGCGCACTGCGTCCAGCCGATAGTGCCCTGCCAGTCGCTCGCCGTTGTCCAGAGCCTGCAGACGTTCCAGCCCGCGGTCCGGACCGTGTACCATCGCGGCGGCGATCGCGTGATTCAGCGTGACCATGGGGCCGGGCACCACGCGCTGAAGCAGTTCGTAGAGCGCCAGAATCTGCGGCCAGTCCGTGTCTTCCGGGTGCGCCGCCTCGTCATGAACCGCGGCGATCGCCGCTTGCAGCTGGTAGAGTCCGATGGCTCCTTTTGAGAACGCGAGGGCCAGCAGCTCCGTGCCTTCAGCGATCTCGGACCGGTCCCACAAACTCCGGTCCTGCTTGTCGAGAGGGATCAGTTCCTCATGCGGCCCGCTCCGGGCAGCCCGCCGCGCGTTGGTCAGCAGCATCAGTGCCAAAAGGCCGGCAATCTCTGCATCCTCGGGCAGCAGAGCCTTCGCGCTGCGGGTGAGCCGGATCGCTTCGCGAGCCAGATCGAGTCGCTGCAATTGCGCGCCGATGCTGCTCGCATATCCTTCGTTGAAGATCAGGTACAGCACATGGAGAACCGCGGGCAGCCTCTCCCTGTGCTCCTGCGGAGTCGGCGGGCGAAAGGGTACCTTCGATGCCTTGATGCTCTGTTTCGCGCGGCTGATCCGCTGCGCCATCGTCGCCTCGGGAACCATGAACGCGTTGGCAATCTCTGCCGTGGTCAGCCCGCCCACCGCTCGCAGCGTAAGCGCAATTGCTGAGGACGTACTCAGCGCGTGATGGCAGCACATGAAAAGGAGAACGAGCGTATCTTCGGGATCCATGTTCGTCTCCAATTCTGCCGGCTCGATTGTCGGCTCCTCCTCTGCTGTCATCGCGGTCTCCCGCTGGCGGCGTGCCATCTCGCTGCGCATCATGTCTGTCAGCCGCCTCGATGCCACCCGGATCAGCCACCCGCGAGGATTCTCGGGAATTCCCTCCCTGGGCCATTGCCTGAAGGCGGCCAGCATCGCTTCCTGCACTGCGTCTTCGGCCTCGGAAAAATCGCGAAAGCGCCGGGCAACCACCCCGAGCACCTGCGGCGCCAGATTCCGCAGAAGGCCGTCAGAGGTTTCATCCCAGGGCCTTGGACTTGCGGCGTTCATCACAGCATTTCCGGCGGCGGCACGCTCATAACCGGACGCACCTCAATCGGCATGTTGAGCGGTATTCCTCCCGGCCCGGGTGCCGCCGACACTCTCGCAGCAATAGCGTATGCCCGCTCCGGAGTGTCCACATCTATGATCCAAAAACCGGCGAGAAACTCCTTCGACTCCGGAAAGACGCCATCGGTAACCGGAACGCCATCCTTACCGGCTCGCACCAGCCGGGCCTGATCCGGAAACGAAAGGCCTTCAGCCGAGACCAACTCGCCGGACTCCCGCAGATCCCGATTCAAGCTATGCATAAACGCGATGTGCGCCTGCAGATCGGCTCTGGGCCAGAGAGGAACTCCCGCTCCGGCCCGCATGGTGTTCATCATCAGAATGTATTTCATCTTCATTCTCCCTCTGATCGTGTCTAATTCCCGGCTGTCCCGGAATCCACGAACTGCCGTACTTCGATCGGCATGTTCGTCGGAAAGCCTCCCGGCCCGGGTGCCGCAGAGATCTGGCCCGCAATGGCATAAGCGCGCTCGGGTGCGGCCACATCGACGATCCAGTAGCCCAGCAGGAATTCCTTCGATTCGGGGAAGACGCCGTCTGTGACCGGCAGTCCATTCTTCTCGCCGCGTACGACTTTGGCTTCCTTCGGTTGCGCCAGCCCCTGTGTGGCGACGAACTCGCCCGTTTCAACCAATTCGTTCACGATGGCGCCCAGCGTTTGCATATGCGTATCCCGGTCGCTCTGCGACCAGGTGTGATACCCGGAAACACCCGCTTTGGTGCTCGACATCAGCAGAATGTATTTCATGATCTCTTCTCCTTGCTGGTTTCGCTCGTGGTCAAAATGCGCTCAACTGACGCCCTGATTGGAATGAAACATCCATCGGACGCCGAATTTGTCGTTCAGCGCACCATAAATGCCGAAGAACAGTTCCTTCAGCGGGTCGGTCACTTCTCCTCCTTCTGAGAGGCGCGCAAAGACAGAGTTCAGTTCCTTGAACGTACCGCCGCTCAGATAAAGGCAAACGGTATTGCCTGGGACTCGTGGGCGGTCGGGCCGCAGCCAGTCTGACGCCGAAAGATCGACGTTCCCGCTTTTCAGCCGGGCGTTGAGGATCTTCTCATGCTGAAACGCAGGCATCGAGTTTCTCGCCGGAGAGTCCTTTACCGGTATCGTCGTCAGCTCTCCGCCGAAGCAGGATTCGTAGAATTCCATAGCTTGTTTGCAGTTTCCGTCGAACAAAAGATAAGGGGTTAAGGTCATTGCATGTCCTCCCTGGCTTTCTACCAAGTTCCGCATCCGAGTACACCGATCCCGACTTCTCCTGGGCGGGACGGTCTGTTCAGGCCTCGTCTCCGCTTTCATCCGGTAGTCGGAGCGGGTTTCGCATTCTCGACATTCTTCGCGAAAAAAAAATGTCGGCAAAATATTTTCCCGCGTGTCGAACTCGCGCTTATGGGATCGACATATGAGTAGAGGTTGGCAAATGACAAGCGACGACGTGGTGGATGTCAGCCAGGATTGGCTTCAGGCCTGCTCCGTACAGGAGCATTTCATGCGGGGTCCAGCCCTGAACAATTACCAGGTGGATTACAGCGCCAGCTGCCGGCAGATGCGAGCTCTCGGCGGCGACTGCTACGACTTCGCGTGCATGGGAGATGGCCAGATAGCGATGCTTGTGGGCGACGCCTCCGGAAAGGGAGTTGCTGCCGCCCTCATGATGACCAGTGTGCAGGCGTCAATACGGACTGCGGCTCAGTTTACGGGAGACAATCTGGCCGACCTCTTCCGCGCGGTTAACGTTCAGGCCTGCGCCTCGTCGCTCGCTGACCGCTATGCGACGCTGTTTTATGGCGTGCTGAATCGTGCGACGCTCACGCTACGGTATGTGAACGCAGGCCACAATCCGCCGGTTGTCATTCATCGCGACGGGGCCCTCGACTGGCTTGAACCGAGCGGAGCCCCGGTAGGATTGTTTCCCGACGCAACGTGGCACGAGGAGGCCATTCATCTTCATTCCGGCGATCTGGTCCTTGCATACACAGACGGTGTGATTGAAACATCCAGTCCTTCGGATCAAGACTGGGGAATTGACGGCCTCCTCCGGGCTGCGGAGGCCTGCAGGACGCAGTCCGCGGATGAACTCGTTCGGTCCATCCTTGATTCTATGGATGCTTTTTCCGCAGCTGTCCAGACAGACGACGCCACCATTGCCGTCTTGCGAGTCCTCTGAGATCTCGATTAGTGACTCAGCGATTCTGCACAAACTGAGAGCCGCTTTCTACTAATGCAACCAATATCCGATCTCGATTGAAATGGCGCATCGATTGGAGGACGATTCCAGACAATCGGTAATCGGATTCAACAAGAGAGGAACAGTCTATGAAACGGAACGCCTGTCTGATGGCTATGCTGGTTGCACTCGCGTGTGGGGTCATGGTAGCCCTGACGAGGGCCCAAACCGGTTCCACGAAGCACGCGTTCACACCCGATGCGATTCCATACGGTCCGGCTCCCGCGTTCGTGCCCCCAGGTGCGCAAATCGCAATCTTGGAGGGCAATCCGACGGCAACGACCGGAGATTACACTCTACGTTTAAAGATGCCCGACGGATATCGCATCGCGCCACATTGGCATCCCAAGCGGGAAAACGTCACCGTCATCTCCGGGACGTTCAAAGTCGGCATGGGAGATCGTTTCGACGAAAGCAAGATGGGAGATTTTCCGGCAGGCAGTTTCGCGTATCTCGATCCCGATATGCATCACTACGCAATGGCAAGCGGAGAAGTAGTCGTGCAAGTCCATGGAATGTCTCCGATGCAATTCAACTACGTCAATCCTGACGACGACCCGAGCCGCAAGAAGTAGCCGGACCGCGTGTTCCGCCTGCCCACCGCCCTGGATGGATCATCGGCATCTATCGCTCTAAGCTATTCAATCTTCAGGGATGATGCGCAAGAGGGCTCTATGCCAGGCGCAATACGAGAGGCTGGTCAATTTGAGTTGGACCTGGGCTTTTCGAGCTTCGCCGCCATGGGCGGCGTGTGAAGCTGGAGAAGAATCCGATGGAGCTATTGATTTTTCTTCTGGCCCGATAAGAGCAGATTGTGGCAAATTTCGGTAAGTCTCCCGTCATCGGTGAGTTCGGTCGTTTCCTGTGGCGTCTTCACGGCTCCATTTTCGATCAATGGGCGCGTGCCCTGATAACGCTTGGAGGATGAGCTCCCGTTAAGCGGTAACATGATCGGGAGAATTTGGGGGGATAGGTGCGCATGAACCCCGAACGTTGGCGGCAAATCGAACATCTTTACCATGCTGCCTTGAATATGGAGCCGTCACGGCGAGATGGCTTCCTGGCTGAGGCATGTCCAGAGGATGCCGAACTCCGCGGTGAGGTGACCTCTCTTCTGGATCAAACGGACGCCACTGGAGCCCTGGTGGATCAAGCCACGTGGACTGCGGCCTGCGATGCGGCCCCCATGCAGTCAATCGCAAAGCAAGGTGGAAGGCTTGGCCCATACGAGATTGTGGACCTTCTTGGAGCCGGCGGAATGGGAGAAGTCTACTCAGCAATAGACACCCGGCTGGGGCGCAGGGTTGCGATCAAAGTTTCCCGGGAGCGGTTCGGCGGAAGATTCGAGCGCGAGGCGCGGACCATCTCCGCGTTGAATCACCCCAATATCTGCACGCTTTTCGATGTCGGACCGAATTATCTGGTCACCGAGCTCGTGAAAGGCGAGACCCTGGACAACTGGATTCAGCGCGGCCCGCCCACCTCGCGCGTGCTGGAGATCGCGAGACAAGTGCTGGATGCCCTTCACGCAGCACATCTTGCCGGCGTGGTGCATCGCGATCTGAAACCGCAGAACATCATGGTCCGGTTTGACGGCTATGTAAAAGTGCTTGATTTTGGCCTTGCAAAACAGATCTCCGGCCTACTTGCGGGCGATGCAGCAACAGATGAAACCATCCCCGGCGAGATCCGTGGAACAGTTGCCTATATGTCGCCGGAACAGGTTCGGGGCGAAGCTGTTGATCAGCGAAGCGATCTGTTTGCTTTCGGGACTGTGCTGTGCGAAATGCTGACCGGGCAGCACCCTTGGCGCGGCGCATCGCCTGTGGAGACACTGCATGCGATTCTGCATGACGAGCCGCGAGCCATCGAGAATATTGCACCCAGAGTTGCACCCATTGTGCGGAAGCTGCTTCGAAAAGCTGTCAAAGATCGATTTCCTTCCGCTGAAGCAGTTCGGGAAGCTCTTGCAGAAAGCGCGGTTGATCAGGGAGTTCCTGCGGCTGCGGACAGTGCCGAGCCCATCGATTCGATTGCCGTATTGCCGTTTTTGTTTCTGAGCGAGGTCGAAGACCGCAAGGCATTGTCACTGGGCTTTGCAGATGCGCTAATTACCACTCTCGGGAGCCTCGAGAATTTTGCCGTCATTCCGACATCGACCATCGTGAACTGCGTCCCAGGCATCGATCCGGCACAGACATGCCGGGATCTCGGCGTTCGTCAGGTGCTGCAAGGCTGCGTCCAGAAGCAGGCGACGCACTGGCGCGTGTCTACCCAACTCTATGACAGCCAGACGCAAACGATTACCTACGCCGAGAAGCATGACTTCACGCGGGAAGACGTTTTCGAAGTCCAGGATGAAATCGGACGGCGCGTAGTGCAATCTCTGCAAGCTCGACTCAAGCGGGCAGCCAGAAAGTCCCGCGATCGATACAGCAGCGATCCTGAAGCCTATAACGAATTCATGCAGGGTCTCAGCGAAAGTTACTCCGACCGCGAAGATATTCTGCGCAGCTCTGCCCACCATCTCTCAGAAGCGGTCAAATTCGATCCCGAATTTGCCCTGGCGCATGCCACTCTGTCCTATGTTGCGATGCATATCCACTGGGAATTCGACCCGCAGCGGGCTTGGCTGGAAGAGGCCGAGTTCCATTGCGG